>WFPN01000332.1 GCA_015487535.1 Aquificaceae bacterium | reverse complement strand
TGAGGCACCGACAGTTATAGTCCTTTCGGGGTTCTGATAGGCAAGGAGGGGATCCAGTTTGGCGAGGTTGTCGTTGATGATAATTCTCCAGCCTGTAGCCCCAAGCTCAATGGTCTCAAGTCCGTTTGGGAGTACCGCCATCTTTCTCTACCTCCTCTAAATATCTTGCAAGCTCTCCGAAGGTGAAAAACCTTACCTCTAACCTGGCTCCGAACTCATCCTCTATTGCCAGAGCCAGCTCCACTGCATCAAGGCTGTCCAGGTGAAGGTCCTCACGTAGCCTGTCGGAGGGTTTTATGCCTTTCGGGTCTATTCCCGCCTGCCTCCCTATTATCTCCTTTAGCCTTTCTTCAACGCTCATATCACCACGCTCCTCTCCTCAGACTGGAAGCCGTTTACAACGCTCTTTATCCTGTATGTCTTCGTCTGCGGATCCGTCCTCGTGAATACAACCCTCCCGTTTTGAAGGGACGAGGGCTTTACGACCTCGTAGCTCGCCCAGTTGTCCCAGGACACCCACCACTCACCCTCGTATGTCCCCTCCCCGTCTCCTGCGGGCAGATTGTCTATATTCCTGTAGTTAGCTCCGGAAAGCCTCTTTCTCGGAACCCAGGATATGGTGACTGTATCACCGCTTCTGTTGGCTTTAAGATTAGAAGGCGGATAGGGTTTCTCAACTGTCCAGCTGTAGCTGTGGGAAAAACTGTATGCGCTCGCCTGCTCCCTGTGGTTGAAAGGTATGAGGTCTATAGTTATGCTTGAAGGCTCTGTGGAAAATACGGGAATCTCGTTTCCGTCCAGGTAGAATATCCAAACCTCCTCGCCGGAGTTATGTGTGCTTATTTTCGTGTCCATTAAACCCCTGATGATGTTTTTGATGGAGTATGTTCCATCTCCGTTGTCCACGAGGTTCTGGAAAGCTATGAACTCCCAGCCTGAGGTATCGCTTCCTATGGCAGCTACAAACCCGAGCCTCTGGAGTTTCTCCCTCGTGGCGCTTATGGGTCTGATGTTAGATACGGGGTTAATGACTATCTCTCCTGTATCATCTATCTCCCTTACGTTGTTCTCGTAAATCCCTTTCTGGTATGTGGTCGCAAGTGTGGCGTACCCGCAGAGGTCTGGAGTGAGCGTTGCTCTGTACTCTCCGTTTATGTAAACCTTCACACCTATAGCGTTCCCCGAAGGCTTGTCGTACAGGAAAAATACCCCTGATGTGCTGAGCATCTCCTGGAAGGCATCAAAAGATTTTGCCCTCGTGACCGCACCCACATCCCACGTGTAAGCTGTTCCCTGGTTTGGCTGGAGGGTGGACACCTTTATATTTCCGATGGAAAATATATCCTCCACCGCCTCCACCTCTATGGTCTGTTCGTACTGCTTATCTCCCGATACATTCAGAATCCTGAGGACTATGTCCACACCGAGGTTATCAGACTGCAGTTTTATCACGTCTCCGGGCTTGAATCTGAAAAGCTCAAGGCTTGTTGTGAACTTCACGGTGGCATAGGGATAGGCTTCCTTCAGAAGAAGGCGTTTGAGTATATCCATGGCGGTGCCCTGATATGTAACCGCCATAAAGTCGTAGTTCTCGCTCTTTGCATAACCGAGCATGTTTTCTACAGCCGGGTTGATCAGAATCAGTGTCGCCGGCTTATAGCTGTCCCTGTCCGTGTATCTGACCGTTATCTCGCTCGCAAGATCCTCTAAACCCCTTCTTTCAAATTCAAGGCTCCCGACATCATTGTCCGTCACCACAGGTATAGTGTTCGGGTCGTAGTCGTCCCTTATGAGCTTCAGCTTTATCTTCCCTGTCTCGTAATCAAAGAAGAGAACACCGTCTATCGTCCTCAATATCTCCTCTATCCACTTTTCCGCCTCCGCTCTCTGTTCAAGGAGCAGGGACACCCCCATGCCTTCGTTGTAGAGCTGTATTCCCGCAGACCTGAAGGAGTCAAAGTCTATCAGGTAGTCTGGGACCCTCAGTAGTTCCTTCAGTATGAAAAGAATTGCGTGAGCGGGATTTGCATCCGCAAACGAACCGCTCGTGTTCACGTTCTCGTAGAGGTTCCAGTCTGTATATCCTCCCGTTCCCGAGGGTATAAGAGAAGTCCTCCTCACCAGCAGGCTGTACTTGGGAGTTGTTCTCACGTTGTCTCCCACAAAGGCATCCTCAAAGACGAGGTAAACGAGCTTCTTGTAGGCTATGTTGTAGCCCGTCTGGGAAGCCAGGAAACTGTCAGCGGCGGTGTGCCCGTTGTAGAACCTAACCGGGGAATTAGAGTATCCCGAGCCCTGTATATCCGAATTCTCCCCCGTTCTTACAGATACCGTCTGAGCGCTGTTTGTTATGGAGCCTTCCCATACCTTCTTATCGTTCATGTAGAAGGCTATGATTTCGTCCACGGGTTCACAGTAGGCTATGGCGAAATCCGCAAACCATGCGTAACCGACCGTTATCTCATCGTAGTCGTCCTTACCTACCTTTACCTTCTGCCTTATGGGTCTCGCTCTGACCCCGCCGCTCCAGATGTAGTTCCCCTCCACCTTGACTGTTCCTATGGGGATGGATACGAGTCTCCCCGCCGAGTTGGTCGTGAACTCAAAAGCTTTCAGGTTGGGTCTCTGGGCGTCCGGAAGCTTTGGCTTTGGTCTGAAGAAGTACGATATAGCAAGGGATATAACAAGAGTGGCAACAAAGAACCAGAACCCCATTACCACCCCTCCGTGCTCAGATTCTGCCTGGGTATAAAGGGAAAGCCCCCGTAGTTGGCTTCGTTGTTGAACTTGTTCCTGCAGGTGGAGAGGGTCTTGTCACAGCCAGGGTAGAGCCTGAGGTTAGTCTGCTGTGTCCATGTCTGCAGGGGGTATAAAAGGGTAAGCGTGTCTCCTGTATGGTCCACTACGTAGGAGCTTTCGTACCCGCTCTCCACATATCCTCCCGTGAAGTATCCATCACCGTATCCTGCAAGGCTCGTGTGTGTGAGCT
>WFPN01000331.1 GCA_015487535.1 Aquificaceae bacterium | reverse complement strand
GTGGAGCTAAAGGAGTGGTCCGGCAAGAGCTACATAGTGGGGATAAAGAACTGGGAGAAGTTCAGGGAAACCACCTACGACATAGTCCTCTACGAGCTGGGGGACGAGATAGAGAGGTTTAAGGACATAGAGACCGCCTTCAGGGAGGGATACAAGATAGCTTACAGGGAGGCGGCCAGAAGGGGAGCCAAGAGGATACTCCCCGCGATAGGCTACGGCAACCCACCGGTGGAGGTGGTAAAGAGGTTCTTCCCCGTGGAGCCCGAGTTCGAAAAGTTCCCGGAGGACATAGACGGTTTCTTAGAAGAGGTAGTCAGAAACACACCCAAGGAGCTGACCAAGAGAGGATTTACCGATGAAGAACACCCTTTCTGAGCTTTTAGAGGACCTCACGCCCAAGCGTATAGTTGAGGAGCTGAACAAGTACGTTGTGGGCCAGGAGGAGGCCAAGAAGGCGGTCGCGATAGCCTTGAGGAACAGATGGAGGAGGCAGAGGCTTCCCGATTACATAAGGGACGAGGTTGCTCCCAAGAACATCCTCATGATAGGACCCACAGGTGTGGGTAAGACGGAGATAGCCAGGAGGCTAGCAGGCCTGATAAAAGCGCCTTTCGTAAAGGTTGAGGCTACCAAGTACACCGAAGTCGGGTACGTTGGTAGGGACGTTGAGTCGATGGTGAGGGAGCTTGCGGAGGTCTCCTACCAGATGGTCAAGAGGGAGAAGGTTGAGAAGGTTAGGGAGAGGGCCAGAAGGCTTGCTGAGGAGAGGATACTCGACTACCTAACTCCCCAGCAGTTCACCAGCTTCGGGATAAGGGAGGCCCAGGACTCGGGCAAGAGAGAGGAGCTCAGAGAGAAGCTCAGGAAGGGAGAGCTGGACGAGAAGGTCATAGAGATAGACATTCAGGAGAAGGCCGTTCCCATGATAGGGATTGCAGGGCCTCCGGGGTTCGAGGAGCTAGAAAACCAGCTGAGGGAGATGTTCTCCAACTTCATGCCCTCCAAGAAGAGGAGAAAGCTTAGGGTGAAGGAGGCCCTACACATACTCGAGCAGGAGGAAGCGGAGAAACTCATCGACATGGAGGAGGTCGCCAGGGAGGCGATCTTTAGGGCCGAGAACTTCGGGATAATCTTCATAGATGAGATAGACAAGATAGCGGTCAAGACCCCCGGGCACGGTCCTGGTGTGTCGAGAGAGGGTGTTCAGAGGGATCTTCTCCCTATCCTCGAGGGGACTACCGTAAACACCAAGTACGGTCCTGTGAAAACGGACCACATCTTATTCATAGGGGCCGGGGCTTTCCACATGGCCAAGCCTTCGGACCTAATACCCGAGCTTCAGGGGAGGTTCCCCATAAGGGTAGAGCTAAAGCCCTTAACCAAGGACGACTTCGTCAAGATACTCACCGAGCCCGAGAACGCCCTTACGAAGCAGTACATAGAGCTCCTCAAAACGGAGGGTGTGGAGATAGAGTTCACCGAGGACGCGGTGGAGGAGATAGCGAGGATCTCAGAGGAGATAAACAACAGAACCGAGAACATAGGTGCGAGGAGACTTCACACAGTGATGGAGAGGCTCCTCGAAGACATCTCCTTCAACGCTCCGGACATGAGCGGCCAGTACATAATAATAGACAGCAAGTTCGTGAAGGCCAAGCTGGAGAACATAGTGGAGGACGAGGAGCTAAGCAGATACATCCTTTAGGAACTCTTCTATCCACCAGTGAACGTCCTTCTCCGTAACTACGCTCTTTAGAGATCTCATCCTCTCCCTCTTTTCCTTCTTCTTCATCTTCAGGGCCATGTATATGGCCTCCGCTACCTGATCCTCGTCGAAAGGGTTCACTATCAGGGCCCCTTCTCTGAGCTGGACGCTTACCCCGGCGAACTCGCTCAGTATTAAAACCCCTTCCTCGTCAGTCCTGGAAGCTACGTACTCCTTGGCAACGAGGTTCAGACCGTCTATAACAGGTGTTATGAGGGCGAAGTTGGACATCATGTAGAGGGAAGCGAGCCTCTCGTCCCCGTAGTTCTTGTAGTAGTAATATATGGGAACCCAGCCTGGCTCTCCGAATCTGCCCTCCACCCTTCCTACTATCTCGTCAGTCTTCCTCTTTATATCCATGTAGTCCTCGAGCTTCGTCCTAGTCGGAGCGGCTATCTGTATAAACGAGACCTTTCCCCTAAAGGAAGAGTACTTCTCAAAGAACCTCTCGAGGCCCTTGAACTTCTCCTCCAGACCCTTCGTGTAGTCGAGCCTGTCCACTCCTATGCCAACGTAATCCACGCCCAACTTCTTCCTGAGGTTCTTCGCGTACCTTACCACCTTCGGGTCCGACCTCAACCTCTCCCATCTCTCCACGTCTATCCCGACCGGAACGGCCCTTACCTCTATCCTCCTTCCGTTCCAGTAAACGGTGTTCCCGTCCGGGAAGGCTCCGAGGATCTCCCTAACGCACTCCAGGAAGTTGTTGACGTAGTACTGGGTGTGGAAGCCGATCACATCAGCTCCTAGCATCCCCTCGAGGATCTCCCTCCTCTGGGGGAGGAACCTGAGCATGAAGTAGGGGGGAAACGGTATGTGCCAGAAGAAGTATATGGGATCGTTTAATCCCTCGTCCTTGAGGAGCTTGGGTACTAGGGCCAGATGGTAATCGTTTACGACGATCTTAGCTCCTCCCTGGTAAACCTCTTTGACAGCTCTAGCGAACTTCCTGTTTACCCTCCTGTAACCGAGCCAGTAGCTGTCGTCGAAGTGGGTTCTGTTTAGGAACATGTGGCTCAGAGGCCATAGGGTCTCGTTGGAGAACCCGTAGTAGTACTCCGACACGTCCGCGCTGGTGAGGGGGACCTGTTTCATCAGGAACTTTTCGTTTATCCACACCTCAAGGGGTGTCTTCTGACCCCTCCTGCCCCAGCAGATCCATATACCTCCGTTCTTCCTCAGGATAGGCTCCAGCGCAGAGACGAGACCTCCTACCGTCTTCTCGAAGCTCGCCTTCCCTCGCCTGGGCTCCACTCTGTAAGGTTCTCTGTTGGATACAACTATGAGTTTCATATTGTTATTAAAATAACTTAATCCGGGATGGTAATACTCTTAGACTACGATGGCACGCTTACTCCCATAGCACCAAAACCTTCCGAGGCAAGGATAGATCCTGAAAGAAAAGAATTTCTGGAAGAGCTGTCGAGGAGGCACAGGCTCGCCATAGTTACCGGCAGGGACATGGATAGCTTCAGGGAGGTCTTCGGCGAGGTCCCAGAAACCATGTACGTAGTTACATCGCACGGGGCCAAGATATACAGGGGTAAAAAGCTGATAGGCAACTTCCTGAACGGGGAGGTTCCGGATTTAAGCAAGCTTAGGGAGAGGCTGAAGGATCTCGAAGGCGTTCTCCTTGAGGAGAAGGAAGGATGCTTTGCCATACATTACAGGGAGTACAGGGGGGATGAGGAGAAGGTTAAGAAAGTGTTCTACGAATTTCTCAGAGAACACCCCCCGAAGAAGGTGATAGAGGGGAAGAAGGTCCTCGAGGCCATATACGGGGGCTTCGACAAGGGAACGGCGGTGGAGAACTTCCTGAGGTTGGTTGGCAGAAAGCCCGATGAGGAGCTTGTGTACATAGGAGACGACACGACGGACCTCTTTGCACTCAGGAAGGTAAGAGAGCTCGGGGGAAAGGCGGTATTCGTAGGGGAGAAAAAGCCGCCGGAGGCTGACATACTTCTAAAGGATGTGGATGAAGTTTACAAATTCCTAGCCTCCATCGATAAGGCTGCTCACCAGAAGTAGGTAATCCTTCAGATGTCTCGTTATCAGGAAGCTGTGCTTTACCCTCTCGTGGGCGTTCCTGCCCATCTCCTCCCTCCTCTTCTCGTCGGCGAGAAGCTGCTTTATCCTGAAGGCTGTTCCCTCTATGCTGTTTATCAGGTATCCCGTTACGCCGTTTATTATCTGTCTCCTTATGCCCCCTATGTTGCTTCCTATCACGGGCTTGCCCTTCCACATCGCCTCCGATACCACCAGGCCGAAGCCCTCCCTTATCGACTTCTGAACCACCACGGTGGCCGCCCTCTGGAGGGCGTTTATCTCCATGTGGCTGTTAGGGGGTAGGTTGAGGACGAATACGTCGGGATCGTCTCCCTTGACCTCCAGCACCTCCCTGTAAACCTCTTCACCTTCCGGATCGTCGCTGGCGAAAGAACCCGCGAGGACCAGCTGGCATTCGTACCTTCTCCTGACGATCCTGTAAGCCTCTATTACCCCGATGGGGTCCTTCAGCCTGTCGAAGCGGGAAACCTGAAGGACTATAGGTTTTTCCGGATCTATCCCGAACTTGTTGAACACATGGTGAACGTAGTCCTCCTTCAGCTCCCTGTTCTTGTCGTGGAGGGGATCTATCGACGGGGGTATAACGAAGGCAGGTATACTAACCCCCTCTCTCACGAACTCTGGTATGTGGAATATGCTCGCATCGTACCCGTTCACAAACATCTCGAGGAACTTCCACGTCTCTTCGTCTGGTGTAGAGACGTCTATGTGGCACCTCCATATCCACTTCTGCCCCCTCTTCTTCTTGACTATCAATCCCAGCGGTTGGGGATCGTGTATGAAGATAACATCGAAGGGATCGGTGTCTATGTACGAGACGTTTTGGTAGGTGTACTTCATGTAGGTTATAACGTCCTCATGGTTCAGTTTCTCTTCTCCAGGTAGATGGAGGAGGTTGTGTATCTTCTTGGTGACCTTGAAAAAATCGAGATCCCCCTTTATCACCTCCCAGTGTGTCTCTATACCGAGCTCGTTCATCAGGGGAACCATCCTGTACAGGATCTCGGCCACACCACCTCCCAGCTTGGTGGAGTTCACGTGCAGAACCTTTACCCCTCTCAGCCTCTCTGCAACCTTCTGGAGCTCCAAAAGGGAGCCTTCGTCTATGAACCTTGAGTACTCTTCGAGCATATCAACTCTCCGAAAGGATCTTCAGTATCCTGTTCCTGACCTCGTACAGGCTGTAAGCCATGAGATCTAACCTGTCTATCTCCTCCGCCTTTTCCTCCTCCCCTATCTCTCTCAGCCATCTGGAAAAGTCGTTCGTTGGTTCGCCGTGGTAGAGCCTCGAGGTGACCAGATGGTAGAAGAGGGAGTGTATTCCGACCTTTCCTATCCCCTCTCTGAACTCCTCCAGGTTCCTCGCCCTTATCCCGAGATCGATGGTCCTCCTTACAGCCCTTATGAAGTAGAAGGGCTTGCATATCTTCTCTATTCCATCTATGTCCGAGCGGAGTATATCGAGCATCCTCTCCCTCATGTCGGCTATGCAGACGCATTCGAGGAGGTCGAGGGCGGAGAACTTCTCCGCTAAAACGGGGAAGCCGTTCTCGGCGAGCCAGTAGGCGAAGCTGTTCCCGTAGTCTGTCGGCAGGAAGTGATACTCAAATAGGTTCCTGTAAAGGTGGTAGTAGATGGTGTCGTCGTCCACCTCCTTGAGGGCCCTTGCAAAGGAGGCCAGGGTGTTGGCCTTTATCCCCGTGTACTGGGCCGTCCACAGCTCGGACCTGAAGGCGAACTGGGTCATATAATAATGTTAAACTGAAAGGGAGGCAAGGCATGCTGAAAGAAGGGGACAAGGCTCCGGACTTCTGTCTCAAAGGAATAGATGAAAAGGGAGAGGAGAAGGAGTTCTGCCTGAAGGATTTCAGGGGAAACAGGCTCATACTTTACTTCTACCCCAAGGACAATACCCCCGGTTGCACGGTGGAGGCCTGTGACTTCAGGGACAACCTTAACGTTCTCGTGGAGAGGGGCTACAAGGTTGTGGGCGTGAGTCCGGACAGCGTTGAGTCCCACAGGAAGTTCAAGGAGAAGTACAACCTCAACTTCCCCCTCCTGAGCGACCCGGACAAGAAGGTTGCCGAGTCCTACGGGGCTTACGGGGAGAAAAAGATGTACGGGAAGGTGACCAAGGGTATAATCAGGTCCACATTCCTGATCGACGAAGAGGGGAGGATAAAGAAGGCATGGTACAACGTAAAGGCGAAGGGTCACGTGGAGAAGCTCCTGAAAGAGCTCGAGGGCTGAGGGAGAGGGCCAAGAAGGTAATAGAGAAGCTCAGGGAGCTATACCCGGACGCCCGGCTCGAGCTCGAGTTCGACAACGCCTTCCAGCTCCTTATAGAGGCAATACTCGCCGCTCAGGAGTCTGATAAGAAGGTGAACGAGCTCAGAAAGGAGCTCTTCAAAAAATACAAGGGGCCGGAGGATTTCGTCAGGGTTCCGTTGGATGAGCTCGAGAGGGATATAAGCTCCATAAACTTTTACCGCAGGAAGGCGAAGCTTATAAAGAAGTGCTGTGAAGCGCTGATCAAGGAGTTCGGTGGAGAGATACCGAGGAGCGTGGAGGAGATGGTCAAGCTCCCCGGTGTTGGGAGGAAGACCGCCAACATGGTCCTGGGAGGGGCATTCGGCCTACCGGCGATAATAGTGGACAGGCACGTTCTCAGGGTATCTCAGAGGATAGGCTTTACGAAAGAGAAGGACCCGGACAAGGTGGAGTTTGAGCTTATGGATATAGTCCCCAAGGAGCACTGGACGACCTTCTCCTTCCTACTCCTTAACCACGGGAAGAACGTGTGCACGGCAAAGAACCCTAGATGTGAAGAGTGCCCTATCTGTGAGCTGTGTGAGTCCTGTAAGGTAAGGTTATAATGTCCGAAATAGACTAGGGGAAGCAGGGGAAGATGATTAAAAGGGTTCTCTTTAAAGACCTAGATATAAATGTAATAAACCTGGGAAACATATTCGACGAGGCGAGGAAGAGGGGCCTCACGGGCTTCTTCAGGGCTACCTACTGGAACAGGGACGATTACCTTCTCTTCGTAGATGGAAGCCCCTTCAAGCTTGTGAGCATCTACTCGGACGGAAGGAGGATCGTCGGCACCCTGGAGAACTTCAAGCTCGAGGAGAGGGAAGGAACTGGGACCTTTGCGGAGTGCACTCTGGACGATCTCGTAGGTTTTCAGGAGTACCATCACGATCCGGGAAGGTCCGGAGCCCTCTTCTTCTTTCCCTTCGGCACTGTGGTCCAGGAGACCACTTCACTCAGCTTTCTAGACCTAGATAAGGAGTTCCTCCTGGCCCAGAGGAGTCATCTGAGCGGTTACATGGCTCTGTACACCCAGGAGAGTCTTCTGGGCATGGTGGTATTTCAGGAAGGGGTGCCCGTTGCCGTGTTTGGCGGTGATAACTCCTTCGCCTCACAGGCGGTGGATTACATCAACGCTAACCTTGTCCCTGCCAAGAGCTTCATGTCCATGTACACCCTCGAGTACGAGATCCTAAGCTTCATGTACTCCATGCACTCGGACAATATCCACTCGGTGGACTCGAAGTTCATGACCTACGCGGAGGCTAAGGATTTCGTAGAGCAGGGCAAGAGGAATGCCATCATCCTTATCGAGGGTGGAGGTATATACAGGTACGACCTCTTCTTCAGGGGCCAGCAGGTGGACAGGCTCGTAAAGGAAAAGGGCCTATTCGTGGCAGACGAGGAGCTCGCCGGTAGGCTCTCCGTTAAGGCGGAGAACATGCCCGACAGAAGCATAAGGGTTTACGAGATTTCCATCATAGAGAAGCCCCTCCCGATAGAGGTGAGCATAGAGGGAACCTCGGAGGAGGCAACCGTAGTCGAGAGCGAAATTCCCGTGGATAAGGTGGGAGAGGTGAGGTCCGTCTTCATAAAGGAGATAGGCCCGGTGGGGAAGCTGATATGGGAGAAAACCCTCGACGAGCTCGGGTTCAAGGAAAGCGCCATGAGCCTCAATCAGATGAGGATACTGGTAGAAAGGCTCAAGAAGGAGTTTCCCGAGGAAGAGCTTGCGAAAGAGTTTCTGCGAAAAATCAAGGAGGTTCTGCCCGATATAATGTAGAGGAGGTTGCCGATGGTAGGTAGGTACTTCAAGAACGCGTCCCTCATAGAGAAGTTCGTCATTCCAAACGTTATCATACTCGCCGTGCTTATAGTTTCCATAGGAGCGATAAGCTACGTTCTCCTCCAGCAGCAGTTGAAGAAGCAGGCCCAGGACACCCTTAACAACGGCTATAAGCTCTTCAGGCAGCTGGTGAACGACAGGGAGAGCTCGGGTCTCGCGGTCGCTTACCTGGTCAGTCAGGATCCAGATGTGAAGAAGGCCTTGGCCAAGAAGGACAGGAAGCTCCTTTACAAGTACGTTAAGGTCAGGGCGGATCTGGAGATGCTTACCGGTATATACGATATAAGGCTTCACTTCCTCACGCCCCTCGCCGTCTCCTTCTTCAGAACCTGGAACCCCGAGAGGTACGGTATAGACGTTTCCAAGTTCAGGAGAATAATAGTTACAGTCGCTCAGAGGAGAACACCCCAGAGGGGTATAGAGGTAGGATTGAAGAGAACGATAGTTACCGGGGCGTACCCGGTTCTAGAGGGAACAGAGTACCTGGGGGCTGTAGAGCTGATCACCCCCTTCAACCCTATCCTCGATCAGCTGAAGGAACTGACCGGAATGGACAGCGTGGTACTTATAAGCCGTAGGGCGGCTACCCACGCTGAGTGGGCAACTAAGGCAGAG
>WFPN01000330.1 GCA_015487535.1 Aquificaceae bacterium | reverse complement strand
TTTCAGGGCTCTTTTTAGGGCTTTTGGTCACAAGAGGGGCCTTCCTTGCCCTGTAGCCCACATCTATGTAAGCGAGCACATCTATAGCCCTCCTATCCAGCTTAGCCTCTTGAACTTCAAAATCGGGAACTCTCGCTAATTCTTTACCTTGATCTTTAAGCAAGACGTGTTCTAGGTAAGAAGCAATGTTTAAGGACAGGTAGTAGGATAAGATAAGAGCCACAGGAAGTGGAACAAGAAGGTAAAGGATATACCTAGGGATACTCATTTCTTTTCCCCCACGAAGGGCTGCTCCAGAGAGACGATAAGTTCGGCCACGTTTTCCTGTGTGTCTATATATATTCCCCTCAGGAAAACCACGGGAGCTTTGGAGCTCAGAAGAGTTTCTACCCTATGGCTTAATTCATTCCCGCTTCTTGGTTTCAGGCCCAGCTTCAGATCCATCCTCCAGATGTTTCCCTCTTTGCTAACCTCCCTCACAACCTTTACATTGAAATCCTTTTTGAGCTCCTCCACGTAGCCAAGCAAAAGCTCCAAGGCTTCAAACTCTCCGTACCTCTGCAGGCCTTCTTCAGAAATTTTAGTTTGCAGCCTTCTGAGCTTATCTCTCTTCAACCTAACGTCTCTTAAGGACCTCTCTAGCTCAGACTTTTCCCTTAAGATTTTCTCCTCCGCACTTCCTATCCTCAAATAGGTTGCAAGGGAAAGGGTAAGGAGGAAAAGGAGAAGAACGTAGATACCGTACTTTAGCCTCATACCTTCTTCTCCAGAACTATTCTTACGTAAAACCTGTTTTCCTTAAGATCCTTTCTTTCCGATTCTATCCTGTAAACGAAGCCCCTACTTTTGATTTCCTCCAGGCGCTTCAGTAGTTTTTCTCTGTAAATTGATAAAGCAACAAGGTTTCTAAATTGCCTCTCTACTGTGAAGGAAAGAACAATCTTCCCTTTTGTGTATGAAAAAATGTACTCATTAGCCTTTATCTCTTTCAGGAAGTCTTCGATCTGGGGTATAGCGTTTAGGGGGTTCTCTCTCCTCGACCTTGCCAAAAGGTTCAGATAGGCAACGTAGTAGTTAAGATCCCCTTCCCTCAGCAGGGGATCCTGAGTCAGGGCGGAGAGGCTTGATATAACCCTTCCTCTGAGCTGCGCAATCTCCTTAGACCTCTCCCAGAGCTTGTAAATTTCGAAACTAACCATGGAAAGAGCAAGCACGAGAAGAAGTGTAAGAACGGGGATCAACTTCGAAAGATGCAGCCTCAGAGCCCTCTTATCCTTGACCTCATTTGGCGAGAAATCGTACCTCTGGTCGAGCAGGACGGTTCCAAAGCAGGGCAGGAACTCGAGGAACACTATGGGACCTGCCTTTCTGAACTCTCTTGGTACCAGAGGCGTAGCTATACCGCAGCTAACCGAGGGGATAAGCTCGTTTATAAGAGCTTCCTTTTCGTACAGCTTTCCGCTCAGGAGTATGAAATCTACAGGTATGTTGCTCCTCTGGGCCACAAACATGTAGGTCATGCTGATGTTCTCGTGTATGAAGTCTGTGTAAGCTTCCTCGTCCGTTTTGGTATATGGTGGGATCCTTAGACCTCTAGTGTATAGGACCTCCTCTCCGCGGCTAACTGTCATGACTAGGGACTCATCGTCTGCATAGACGTGCAAAACGGTCCTGTCTTCGGCCACAACTTTAGACACTCCGTGGAGCGAGAAGTGAGGTGTAGTGAAGATCATGAGATGTTCTTCAAGGTCCTTCGGGAGTACGCTTTCGTTCCTGTAAACCTCCTCGGGGATGGCGAAGACTCGGAAAACCTTCTCGGTAGGTGCGCTCTCCTCGGGCAGTTCCTCGAATACTATGAGGTAGTTTCCCGTGAGGCCGAGTGTATCGGCCAGCTTCTTCTTTATCAGTATATTAATGGTCTCCTCGTCTTTTACAGGCGGTATGCGGACTGTTTCCAGAACCAGATCCGGGTAGAAGTAAGAGAGGTACAGTTCGGGAAACTTATAACTCCCAGGTTGCAGGGTGAGGTTCTCTTGGAATACAAAACCTTTCCTGCTTTTTTTAAAGAGGACTACCTTTGCTCCGGTGTCGGTGCAGTAAGCGCTCGCCAGGGTACCCATCCTTAATTAATACTATTGAAAAAGAAACGGCACTATCCGATAATATTCCAAGCAAGAACAGGAGAAGGAGGTTCGAGATGAGGAGAGAGAGAGGTTTTACACTTATCGAGCTTGCGATAGTTCTGGTGATAATCGGAATAATAATAGGCATGGTCCTGAAGGGCCAGGATCTGATACAGAACGCGAGGATGAAGAAGCTGGTGAATGAGGTGAGGAAGTGGGAGGTAGGCCTGTGGACGTGTTTTGATAGAGCGGGTAAGTTTCCTGGGGATGTAAACGGGGACGGGATAATAGAACAAGATCCGTTTAATCCAGGCGCAACAAATTGTCCTGATAGTGATCCAGCGTGCAGATGCTTTAGGACCTTGGCTCAAACGGTGTATCCTGGAAGTGATAACCATGCTATCCAGCTTGGTTCATATACATTCTACGTTTACGTAGGGAGTGATGGGGGAACTCCCCCAAAGAACGTTATAGCTATATGTGGTCAGGCAAGCTGCCAGAACCTTGCTACAGGCGATGAAACTTACGCTGACTTTTTGAGGAACTTTGATTTGGCTATAGATGGTGAGGTTGATGCTAACTCAGGAGTAGTTAGAGCTGGCCAGTCTTCATCTGACATATCATCAACGCATGTTTTAACAGGTGTAACAACGAGTTCAAGTTGGACTTCTACGACGGGTGCGGCGATATACTACTTTGACCGTAAACCTTAATGTATGAACGCCTTTTTCTGGGTTTCCTCGCCCTTATTTATTTATTTTTATCCCATATATTCATCCCCAACCTCGGTGGAGTTATGCTCCACCCTAGGGAGTACTTTATTTGGATAGCTATAAACTCCATAATCTTAATCGCTGTTTTAAAGATCATAAATACTCAGACTCTTTATCTACCCCCTGTAAGGATTGCCTTTCTTCTTTTTATCCTACTATCAATTTCCTCCATTCTCTTCAATCCATTGCTTAACAAAAACTCTTTTTTAATACAGGCTGTCCACCTCTTTGCAATATACTTCATCTGGTTAGCCCTCAGCCAGTTTAGGCTTAACAAAAGGTTAAGAGACGATATACTCTTCATAATCTTTTTATCTGCAGCAATTGAGGCAGTAATAGGCGTATTCCAGTTCTTTGGATTTTTTAGATTTCTACCGATAACTCCGTTGGAGAACTCTACCTTCGTATGGGGAGTATTCCAGCAAAAGAATCTTTTTGGCTCTTTTATAGCCACGGGCCTGGTCGTGTCTTTATATCTGGCCTCGATACTTTCTCTAAAGTTGAGAACGTTGTTCATTCCTGCCTTTTATCTCTTCGTCTTTCTGCTCTCCATATCCCTCGTTTTTTCCAATTCAAGGACAGCCTGGATCGGTTTCTTAGGAGGTACTCTCCTTATCCTCCTACTTAGGACCAGGAATTTTTTTCCAGCTAAAGGTTTTTTTGCCACGTGGCTCCTAGTGGTTATGGCTGGTATCTTTGCAGGTGCTTTCCTCTACGGCGGTTCTGAAGAATACAGAAAGGCTCTCCTTGAAAGGAAGTCATCAAACGCACAGAGGATACTCATGCTGAAGACATCATGGGAGATGTTCCAGGAAAGGCCCATAACAGGACACGGTTTCGGTAATTTTGAAAGCTTGTACATGTACTATCAGTCAAAGGTAGCAGAAAAGGAACCTGAACTGAAAAAGTATATAGGTGGTTTTGTGAGCCATCCCCACAACGAAATAGCTTACATATCTGTCCAAAGCGGCTTGATCGGTCTTATAGGACTTGCTGTATTCAGTTTCTCCTTTCTCAGAATATTGCTCAAACTTGGCAAGAGCAAATCGGGTCTGTACCTGGGCGTCATGTTTCCTTCCCTGTTTCACAGTCTAGTCGAGTATCCTCTGGAACTCTCGGTTGTCCACTACTTTACCTTGATCCTATTCTTTTCAATGGCAACAGGACATTTCAGCGAAAGAAAAGTTTTCAATCTGAGATACCAAAGTGTGGTTGTTGCATTCTCCGCTCTCGTGTTTATCTCCGCAACCCTGTGGTTCCTCGTCACTTTCAAGGACTATATGAGAATGGTCCTGTACAAGATAGAGGAAGATAAGGGAAGGGTAAGGCCGGAGCTTCTGGAGGACGCCAAAGATAACCTGTATCTAGGCAACTGGGCTATGCCTATGTACATGATAGCTAAAGCGAAGAAAGCCTATGAGGGGGGAAACCTGAAAGTTTCAAGAGAGTTTGTTTTCTGGAGTGAAAAGGAGAAGTTTAGGAGGCCTGTAAAGGAAATCTTCGCTATGGAAGCCTTGGCACTTATCAAACTAGGTAAGGAAAATAAAAGCTTAGCCTTTCTGGACGAATCTATGAAGGTAATAGAGGAGGGTATGAGGATATATCCAAACTGGGAGGAGTTAAGGAGGATTAAGGCCATTATATTTAAAGAGGCTATTCATCTTGTTGTAGACTATCAAAGAGGTGGCGGCGGTGAAAAGAGATAGAGGCTTCACTCTCATCGAGCTTGCCATAGTTCTGATAATAATAGGCATACTAATAGGCTTCATACTGAAGGGACAGGAACTTATAAAAAACGCACAGATAAAGAGGACATACCGGCTATACCTGGAGCTTGTTGCTACCTTCTACTCGTACTACGACAGGTACGGGAAACTCCCTGGAGACGACGATAAGGTCGCCGAGAGATGGGGGGTCGATACGCTGCTGAACGGGGACGGGGACGGGAAGATAGAGACAGCCAACACCGGTAGTTTGGATTTTGAATGCACAAACACTACGAACACAGAAGAATGCAAAGTTTGGGAACATCTTAGGCTCGCCGAATTTATCCCTGGAAGAGGGAGGACAAACCCAACCAATACCTTCGGCGGTCCGATAGCGGTGGGTTACATACTCTTCCAGGGAGTCCAGCTTCACTGGATAGCCTTCAAGGGTGTTCCCAACGATGTTGCCTGGAGCGTAGATCTGAAGTACGATGATGGCCTGTACAACTCCGGAGCTATAAGAGCGGAAAACGATTACAACGCGGTTGC
>WFPN01000329.1 GCA_015487535.1 Aquificaceae bacterium | reverse complement strand
TCGATATGTTCCCCCTCCAGACCTCGTTCACGAGTGCGGTCTGAGTCTCTGAAGGGTTGTAATAGTTCCCGTTCCCATCCCCCACCGCTATCTGGGTGATCTGGACTGTGTTTCCGAGAGCTACGGCGTTGGCTATTTTAGCTTTACCTATTTCGGTCAAAATCGTGTAAAACTGCTCTGCCATCAGTTACCTCCAGGATAGATAGTTGTTATCTCTCCCGAGTGCATCCCTACCGCCATAGAGGGGACTTGAGAGCTCTGGGAGAGTTCGGTTATCGAGTAGGGGTAGATAGTGGTAAGCTCTCCTGTGAGGGATACCATACCAATTCTGGGTACTTCAGAAGCTACCGGGACTATCACCTTTACTGTAGGCTTCACGTCTATGGGGATAGCCCTCGTCAACACTCCGTCAAACGTGCTCCAAAAATCTGGAGATACGCCTACCCCAGCTCTTACACCTATTTCTATATTGCTCCCAGGGCAATATCCACCTGAACAGGTATTATCAGAAGGTAAAGGCAGTATGACATCCCAGTCCTCGTATATCTTCGTATTGTTTGCGAGGTCTGTCCACTCTCGTTTGACATACTCTAAGTCATACCCAAACATTTTGAAGAGAAAGACGAGAGCGTCATACCTGCCCTTCGTCTTGTTTAACTGAATCGCATACCTTATCTGTCTTCTCCAGTTTTGTTCATCATCCCCCACAAGCTCCCACCCTAAAAGCTTTGCAAGGTAAGGCAAAAATCGAGCAGGGCACTTGTCCACGTCTATCAAATCCCAGAGTTGCTCGATAACGCTCTCTATCTGAGTTAGTGGGCGATCGAGTATGTCCGAGAGCTTTTTCCCACCCTCATCCTTGTAAATCTCAGGAAGCAGGTCATACAGCATTTAGTGTTATACCTCCTGGAGCCAGTAGTTCCGTGTCACTTGCAGGAATAACGCTTCCCGTCGGGGTGCTTATCTCTACATAGTCAACCCCCTCCGTTTCGTCCATAACCCTGTAAAGATCGGAATACCTTAGCGTTGAGCCTATATCAAGCTCTCTGAAAAGCCCCCTGATATTGCTTTCCACTCTACTCAAAACGTCTGCCGTGGCATACCCAGGCAAGACCTTTACGTCTGCCGTTATATTGACCTGAGTCAGGGTTACACTTTGCACATTAACAACCACGTTCAGTATTCCCATTCTCATGAGCTCTTTTTGAACCTTGTCTTTGAGAGCTTGAGAGGCTGAAGCAGGGTTTCCGTTACTATCTTCACAGATGTAGGCGTCAACTATGTTCCCCGCACACCCCCACTGAACGAGCTTTACCTTTCCTCTGTAGACGCCAGGTATGGTGTTTATGTATTCGTTGTAGTCTTCTTCCGTAACTAAGCGATTTTGAGTCAGAGACCACACCCAGACGCTCTTCTTTATTTCATCTACACTCTCCCTGTCCTCGCCTCCAGAAAAAGGGAGATTGTCAACCTTAACGCCTACAACGTTTCCCGCCGTGTCCCTGATGGTCCCGAGTATCTTCCCTATGACACCGCCCGCTATGTTCCCCTTACTTCCCCTGGTAGTATACGCTTTGACATACACCCCCCTTCCGACGGTAAGGTTGTTTACCGTGAGCCTGTACCCACCAACAACTTCATCGACCCTGTACACATAAGGGTTGAGGGGGCTATCCACAAAGAAGCTAACTTCTGTATATACATTTCCGTCTTCATCAACAACCTCGAACTCGTAAGCTTCTTCGTCGTCTACAAAGAACTCGTTTACCCCGTCCTGCTCGGCAGTAAACCTGTATTCCTTCACATCCCTCTGGATAGCATCTACAAGGACTTCGGTGCTACCTGCGGTTATTACCCCCGATGTGGTCGTTTCCACCCTAACATCTTTGCCTTCGCATACAAGACCTTCCGGTATTACCACGTCTCTGTCGTGAGGTGAATCCAAATAGAACCTGAGTTGGCCGGTGGCAGGAACTCCTCTCTTCGGTGTGTATCCAACGAGCTTGGCAAGATTTACGACCGCCTTCCTTTGGGTCGCCGTCGGAAGGAATAGCTCGTTGGCCAGCTGATTAATGTAAAAGGCAAGGTTGTCTCCTACTGCAGAAACCGCTTCAAGAAACATCATCCCGAGGTTGGAATGGAGAAAGTCGTTCCACTCGTCTGGATATTTATTCTTGACGTAATCTATCAGGTCTTTGAGGATAGAGTCGTATTCAAGAGAAGTAAGCCTTAAGACCTGGTTCGCCATCCCTCTATTAATAACTTATTTATTGTGATTATAGGTTCAAGCTTATAAATCAGAGAGCGCGAATCCCAAAATCCACATGACCAATATCTCCAGTAGCGATTACCCTGAAGGTGATGCCTACCCTAACCTCGTGTCCCTGTCTTTCTGTCTGCACGTCCACTATTTCGACCCTTGGCTCCCATTCTTTTATAACCTCTTCCACCTCCACCCTTACAAGCTCTTCGAGAAGCTCATCGCTTGGCTCAAATATCAGCTTGTGTAAATTAGAGCCAAAGTTTCTGAGCATGACCCTTTCGCCTTTGCGTGTAGTAAGGATCTGCTTAATGCTATCTTTGATGAGGTTTATACCTTCCTTTACCTTAGGGTATCCATACAAACCCCTTTCTAAAGGAAAGCCTGGCCCTCTCCACATAATCAATCCCTCGCAAGACCTCCGTTGGTATGGTATGTGAGAGACCCCTTGATGTCTGTGATCTCCCCCTTGACCGTCAAATTCCCGTTGATCGTTACATCACCGCTTATGTTCCACGAGGTCATGACCGTCTGCCCGCTGTCGAAAGCGTG
Source organism: Aquificaceae bacterium (assembly GCA_015487535.1). Lineage (GTDB taxonomy): Bacteria > Aquificota > Aquificia > Aquificales > Aquificaceae > Hydrogenivirga. Next base: position 43,070 of record WFPN01000329.1, on the reverse strand, counting down.
CGAAAACGTTTTCGTCTGAACAGATATGGTTCTATTTACCCCATCCAAGACTATCCTATCCCCCTGAGCGGTAGTTACTTCTATGATGTCGTTAGCATCGCTTACTATCACTTTGTGGCCTTTTTTTGTCTTCACAACTGCATGAGTTTGATATGTTCCATCTTGGCTCTCCGACGGAACCTCACTTTGCCCCCACCACACTCCCACCCACACGGGGCACATGGGGTTAGGCTTAAATGTGTCATCAACCTCAAAGGAGATCCACACCGTAGATCCTGTCTCAGGAATCAGCAAAGTGCCGTAATCTTTATCCCCGCCGAAGGGCATACAAGGCTCCGCCCACGGAAGGTCATCGTCGGGTATCTCGTCATGCCATCCGTAGGCTCTTATCTTGATCCTGCCCCTGTGAAGGGGGTCTTTGTTGTCTACTACAACGGCTCTTACGAGCATATCAGTATGCCTCCGCACACATAATACTGGCCGCTTCTTTGAAAACTGTCTTGCATGCCCCTTTTGGCGAAGACAATCCATAACGGGCAACAGAATCGCAAAGTAAACCGAATTTGTAATCGTATAATCCTACTGCTGCAGGTATGACTCTTGTGCATACCACAGGAAAACCCAATACATATGAGGCAAACCCTCCTCCCACTACATTTAGCTTCTTGGCAACCTTAGATGCCCTATCGTATCCCATCCACTCACGAATACAAATCACGTATGGGTCTAACTCTTTTGTCACGAGTATGATGGAAAACTTTTTGGGGTCGCCCTGTATCAATGGCTTGACTCCAGTCGCAACACCTCTGTCTTTGCTTAATGCAATCGCTATACCACCCTTATCTACAAAGCTCACCTCTCCCACATCTGAACACGTAGATAGGGCTTTCTCTGCCACAGCAAGGGCGTCTTCCTTGCTACGGATTTCCGTCTTAACGCTCTCAGAACACCCCACAGCAAATACAAACCCCAATACAACGAACAACCCAACTACCTTCATATTTCCCCTCCTCCAATGTCGTTATCCTTATAATACTTCTCCTCCCACTCCTTGAAAGTAAAAAGTGCCCCGATGTAATCCCCCTCAAGCCAGTTCATCACGAAAGTCCCAACCGTCTTCAGCTCTTCCGTGTCCATCCCATACCACTCACAAACCATGTTCACCATTTCATTTAACCCCTTCTTTCTGTACACAATCTTGACACTCATAGCACCCTTACCCCCTCAGCGCTTACTGACCCCTCCGAAGTGGCATTCTTAATGCACCTGAGCTCGGTAAAAAAACCTTCCGCATCAACCCTTTGCTTTACGTTCATGACCATGTATTTACCGCTTATGGGTCTAATCTTATAGCCCTGCGTTGTGTAGGCATAAACTACGACCTCTATAATGTCCATGGGGGATATTTCGGTGTTGCCCAGAATTGTCATGTTTACCGACAGGGGAAAGTCCGCAAGTCTGCCGTAGATATTCTTTACCGCCCCCGCAACACTCTCCGTGTCAAGTCCGTGGGGCAGCACTCTCTTCCTTCTACTGCCTACAGCAGACCTTTTACTGCCGAGAACCGTCCTTTTGGAGTTTGCAGAATTGCCTCCCTCCTGAGCAACCAGCTGCTTTGTGTTAGGGTCAAGCTTTACGACCTCCACCTTCTCCCCCGCCATTATCCCGAGCATAAGGTCAAGCTCAGTTTCTAAGGAAAGGATGTTTGCAAACTCGTCTTCGGTGTAAAGCCCGTAGATAAACTTATTCCTTTTAGATCGGCTTTTTTTGAAAAACAGCGTCCCGTTGTTAATCCAGAAAGAAAAAGGATCATCACTTGACCGAGCGTTCACGTAAGGAAGGATTACTTTCCTTATAAAGTCGTAGTTGCTCATGTTCACCTGCAGTCTGTCTATTTCAACCCCCACTTCATCTACATCCGCCAGAAGCCCTTCCTCTTGAGCCATCTGCCGTATTACCGCAGACACCTCTCCCTTCCTCCTTATCTGCCTATCTTTACTTGCCATCTGAGGCACCCCGTTGGACAAGCCCTCTATGGTAAGCCTTACCGCAGATCCATCCATCACTGAGGTTGCCTTGCCCACCCTGCCTTTCCATATGCCGGCAACTATTACGCCGCTCGTGTCTTTCCACCCGTAAACGACCTCTATGGGCGTCTCTATTCCGCCCCTAAGGATCTCCTTTTCTATTTGTAAATCCAAATCTAAGACTTCAAGGGTCGCTGATGGGGCAAAGGGCGAGTTAGGAACGATCTCAATCTCAAAAGACACCGCCCCGCTTTCGGTTGTAACCTCCCCTATCCTTACCGCAAGGTGAGGCGCAAGAGGGGGCTTTACCATCTCTCTTCAAACCTCTCTATCTCCGAAGGGTCAGGGAGCTTTAACTTCATGCCCACCTTAAGGTCTCTCAGGGGATTGAGGATGTTATTGGCAACCGCTATAGCCCACCACCACTCGTGCTTCCCGTAAACCTCATACGCTATCAAATCCAGCATATCTCCTTCTCTAACAGTCCACACTTCGGGGAGAAATTTCTCGAATACTGGTCTCTCCCACAAAGCGTAAGCCTCATCAGAAAAAACAGGCGTTTTGGCGAACCTGCCCATCCTCACCCTCACGATCGTCTATTACTTCAAACCTAACTCTGTGATAACCATTTCCGCAGAACAGGTATAGATAACCATCCCGCACGAAAAACTTCCCGCATGGGCCACCATCAGGTAAAACTTTGTCCAACAAAGCCAGTAACCTTTGCACCTCTGCCCTGCTCACCTTCATGCGCTTCCCTCCCAGACCTTGTCAAAGTGTGCAGGCTTGTCCCTTTGCTCTATTAGTGTTAGACTTACCTGAGCGGTGTAAGCGTAGCCTTTTTTAACATCGTAGACGCTATCCGCATAACTCACGCCGAAGTCCTGGACAACCCCTCTGAACTTGATCGTTTTGCCCCACACAAAAATGACCACGGGCGGAGGAAGGTGTAGCTTCCCCTTCCTTACTGGATAGACAAGACTCCTTATCTTGTCCACCGTATTTTCAAGCTCTTCCCCATCCAAAAAGTAAAGCCTCATATCAAAGCTCACACTCTTCTCGGAAGACCCCTCGTAAACCATCAAAGGCTCAAACCTGCCCCTGAGCTCCAGAGGTGAGTAATTGGCAGATTTCTGCTCTTGAGGCTGAATATCTATAAGCTGTCCCCTGTCGTTCTCAAACTTGATATAAGCCCCTTTAGAAGGAACGTAGAGAAATCCCCTCATCTCTTAAACCCCTTGTCTATCCAGTCCTCCATTCCCGTGTAAACGGGTTTAGGAGAGGGCTTTAGCTTTTGCTGAGTCAAGTATGCGCTTAATAGATCTCGAACTTCGGCAAGAACGTCAAGCTTAGTGGCTATAGCCATGAGAATTGCAACTTCATCTTGAGACCTCCCCTCTTTGATGGTTTCTTTTTCTCTTTGTACCTCCCTCTCTTTAGAGACCTGCTTTATTTCCTTTACCCTTTCTTCCTCACCTCCAAAGAGCGAGCTTACAGCTCCTACAACCTTTCTGCCTATGAAGTCCCCTCCCAAGCCTCCCAATATCCCCCCTATCACCGTCCCTATGCCAGGCAGTATCGCTGACCCTATAGCTGCCCCTGCCAAGGCTCCTGTCAGTCCTCCCGCACCTCCGCCCACCGCTTCGGCCTTTTCTTTGGCGGTCTTGGCGGTGGCAAACTCTATGCCTGTGGAAAGGAGGGTTAAAGCACCTCCTATTTTCCCAAATTTGGCGAGCTTGGCGAGCTTGGCAAGTTTACCCGCCTTAGACAGCAGCCCGCTACCCTTAGAGGTAACTTCCGCAATTTCTGAGGCAGCAGTCTTTCCTGTGCTTAGGATAGAAGCGGCTTTTGGGGCCTCAAACTTAGGCAAGGATACTTTGAAGAATGGAAAACCCCTTGCGACACCACCTAAGGTACCGAGAGCCTTGCCTCCTATCTTACCACCGATGTAAGGCAGGGCCTTGAACAGCAAAAACGGCGCTACCATACCTCCCACCTGCGTAACCGTATCTATCCCTTCCCCTATTACATCTGCAAACTCCGCCCCAAAGGTCCCCACGATCTTGTTTTTGATAACGTTGGTCCACTTGGTAATGACGTTGGTCGTCTCCTTCATGCGTTCGTCAATATCCACAGGACTAACCGATTCTGCAAAGACCTGCCTTATCTCCCCCGAGGACTTATTAACAAGCTGGGTCAAGGTGTCTACGGGAATTTGATAAAGCTCGGAATACTGCTGTATATAGTAACCTCTGAGCTGAGGGGGTATAGTCGCAAGACGTTCTCTTAGTTCCAAGAGCCTTCCCATAAGCATCTGCTGAGCTTTTTGAACATCTCCCGATTCGAGGGCCTTTCTGAACTCTTGAGCTTGGCTGCCAAGCAGTGCCATCAACCCTCTTGCTTCTTCAAACCGCCCACTCATCAAGGCGCCTATTTGTCTCGTAAAGGCTACAGAATCCAAATAGAGGCTCTCAAGCTTGCCAGACAGGTCTATCATCCCCTTCAGGAGCTTCCCCCTCGCATCCGCACTTAGAGAGGCAAAAACAGCCCCTCCAGTCTCTTTGAAAGCCTGGAGACCTTCTATAACCTTATCTTGGGTAAGGTTGTATTTCTCCATGGCCCCGCCCGCATAAGCAAATACTTTCTGCATGTCCTTTACGGAAAGACCCAACCCTTGCATTTCGTAGGTTAACTGGGCAACACCTTCAGAGCTGAGCTTGGTCGCTTTGCTTACCCTCGTAACCATTGAAGCGAACTCGGCCATTTCCTTAGCCGTGCCCCTAACCCCCATTTCCGTAAGCCGGACAAAGCTCTGTGCTATCTCTTCAGTTCCTATGTACCCGCCTGCTTTCCTGAGTTCTTCCGCAAATGCTTTGGCGAGGTCAGCCTTCCTAAGCCCGTACCTGACGCCTTCGTATAGCGCATCAGTAAGGGTTACAGCCTCTTCCTCTACTACACTCTTTGCAGAGCTAATTACGGGGAAGACCGTGAGATTAAAGCTTCTGTCTTCCATCTGCTTTATCTCCCTGTCGTCTATATCCAGCTTTGCGGGTACCTCCAAGGGTTTCCTCTGTAGATCTCTGCCGAAATCCTTGTAGTCCTTCCTCCAGTCCTCCACTGCCTGCTGAAAGGCCTCAGAAGAGATCAGATGTATCTGTTCCCCCACACGGGTTATATACCCTCTCCTCGCCCCCACATTCTGGAAGGTAGTCTTAAGCTCTCTGTCTATCTTCCCGAACCCCTTCTCTATATCTTTTAGTCCTTTTTGAAAGGCATTCTGGAATACCTTATACTTGGAGGTAAACCTGTCTTCAAAAGTGTAGCCTATCCTATATTCAAGCCTCATAGCCCTTTTTCAAGGTCTTCAATTGCCCTCTCTATGAGCCACTCCCTTTCGTTTACTGCCATCATCTCCGCTTCCGAATAGGGGATCTTCAAGAGTTTGACTATTAGATAGATCCTCTCCATAACCTTCTCCGTCGTAATCCTCTGTTGGAAGAAAAAACTCGGCGGTTATAGGTATCCTGAAGTTGGAGGACTTGCCGCAAAGAGGGCACTCTATCCTCTGCTCAAAGACTACGCCGTGGTCCATTTTCGCCAAAGCACCTCTGAGTCTTGCAAGATCTTTGCCTGTGAGACTTTCCACGAAACTTTTGGCGGTGGCAAAGTCCGCCCTCTCCCCTCCTATGGTCTCTATAGCGAGGGCATACCTGTAGATGTATCTATCTCTCGTGTCTCCTCTCTTCTTGGCGAGATCACGTTCCATGCTGTATAGTCCCTTTTCATCCTTGCCCCTGTAAAACCTCAAGCCTACAACCTGGTTTGCTATCTTTACCTCAAAAGGCTCCCTTATCCCCTCTGGAAGCATCTTTATGGGAAGTTCCGAAAGGTCTATCACCGTGGTAAAGTCCTCCCCGCACTTGGGACACGTTAGCTCTACCCTGTATTGGGGGAAGTACGAGTTTATCCTGAGCCAGTAGAGGATAAAAGACCTGTCCCCTTCGGTGAGCTCCTCTGGAGGAATGTCGGGCTCTTTAAGGCACCTTGAAATGATCTCATCTATAGCGTCCAAGTAAGTCTGGGGGCTTGCAGTGGCTAAAACCTTCTCCTCTCTTGCGGTCATGGGACGGATAAGAGCGGTTCCGTCCGTCCCGTAAGGTATGCCCCTCGAAGGTAGCAACATCCTCTGAGCCTCGGGCTCATAAGGCATCATCACTGTCTTACCCATTTCCTCTCTCCTCTCTAAAGCCCCTTTTAAGCAAGAGTGAAGTACCTGTACTTGAGCGTCAGATCCACCTCAAGCTCTTCGCTTGCAGAGTAATCAAAGTCCATCGTGGGAACAGTTTGGAGCCAAAGACCTACAAACTTCCACCTCTTTATGGGCTGTCCGCTGATAGTGAGAACCTCAAGCTCCCCAGAACATTCATAGTGCCGGGCATGGGCCATAGCCCCGCTCTCTGGGTCAAAGATAATCCTCTTCCAAGCATCTATGAATTCAAAAATCTTCCCGTCTTCATCAGGCTTCACGGTAAGAGTCAGTTGTCCTGGCGTGTACTTACCCGGTTTGCTCTCCCTGTAGTTGACGTAATCTGCGGTTATCTCATCGAAGGAGCCCCCATCAATGGACACCCTCGAGCAGGTCATCAGAATTACGTCCTCTATCCCGTTCACCATCCCCTTAAGGGTTGCGTTTGGATAGAAGTGAAAGAGGTAAGCGTGCTTTCTTACCTTAGCCAAGGTAGGTTTCACAACTTGAACCTGAGGCTGTTCAGGCGGGCTAAAAGCCATAGCTCACACCTCCTTAAATTTCATCAAAGTTTGCACCCGTGCTCAGAATCCTGAAGTGGTTTACTATCACTTCAGCGGTCTTCGTGGGCTTCAGGAGTATATACCCGTGCATTTCGTTCCTGTCTATAGTCTGTGGTGTGTTAGTCGTCTCATCACAGACGACCTTGAAATCGTAAACACCTCTCCTGTCCTTAATATCTTCAAAGAAGGGCTGGACGAGGTTTACCCACCTTCTCCAAGTCTGCGGGTCGTTAGGCTCAAAAGTCATGTACTTGACCGAGGTCGCTATCACCTTCCTCGCATACAGGAGAAGCCTCCTCACGTTTACCCTGTCCGTTGCCGAGGGCTTTCTTTGAAGCGTCCTCTGCCCCCATATAACTATCCCGTCCCCCCTGAAGTTCACTATCGGGTTTACTGCGTTAGGGGTTCCGTAGAGAAGGTCCCTTTCCCCTTGAGTTGCGTTGTGTTCGATCGCCAAGGGCTTTATGAGTTTGCCCCTCACGAAACCAGCAGGGGCGAACCAAGGTTCCGCCACCGTGTCGTTGTAGGCATACACCCCTGCCACAAAACCCGAAGGAGGAACCCATATCTCCCTTCTGCTGAAAGAGTCATAGACCTTAAGCCAGGGCCAGTAAAGAGCCCCGTAAGAAGAGTTGAAAGCCTGATGCTGACCACTCCAAGCTCCCGCCCCGTTGTGCCAGTCCACTACCTCTTGAGGAGTAAGCCCTATGGGGGGATCCGCTATGTACATGCAATCCGCTCTCTGCTGGCAGATGGAAAGCCCCTCGTTTATGACCGCCGCATCTGACCAACCAGGAGCACAAAGGATGTTGACGTCGTAATTCTCAGAGAGGAAGGTCTGAAGCCCAGCTATTATCTCCGCAGAAGATAGGTTAGCAAGGTCGTCGCTCCCTCCAGTAAGCTGGAAAGTCCCGCTCTTGGGGGCCTTGGTCGTGTCAAGAACCGTTACAGTGATGTACTTGCTCTTTATGTTGCCTACATACCTCTTAGAATTTGCGGGATCTGTGGTAAGGTCTTTAAAAACCTCTACAACTTCGCCCCTGTCTTTGACTATCAGGTCAAACCCTGTCCCTATGAGGGGGTCTGTGGACTGAATTTGAACCGCCACTTCGTTGTAGTAAGCTCCTTCTCCTACTGCGGTAACGGTGATAACGTTGGTGGGAGCGGTAGCGTCCCCGTCGTCTATGGTCACGCTCGCCCTCGTAGCGTTGGGGCCCACGACCCTCTTTACCCAAAGCTTGTTGCCAAACTCCAAAAAGGCTATTGCGGAGTGGAGGAGTAAGTTGTCAGGGGAAGGCTTGCCGAAAGTGTCTAAAAGCTGCTGGACATTTGTGACAAACTGAGGCTCGTCCGTCCTCCCCTTGGGAGTCCACCCCACCATGGCGCATATTGAAGTTGCCAAGGCGGGGGCGTATAGACTAAAATCCTCCTCTACCGTGTAAGCTCCGGGAGATACAAACACGCCCATTACTTGTTACCTCCTTCTTGGGGTTTAGGGGGTTTTGGAAGGTCCTTTGTCGCTATCACAAGCCCTCTCCTTATCAGCCTTTCCGCCTCTCCTTTGTCGAGCTCCTTCTCTTCAAGCGGGAGGAGCAATCCTTTGGAGGTGTTGATCACTTGTCCAGAGATATTCTTTACTTTCATGGTGTGCCTCCTATAATAACTTACAAATTGTGATTAAACCTTGCAATCATAAAACATCTACATACGCGATGACATCTTTTACCAACTTCACATCGACCGCTTCGAGAGGCAGATAGCCTTTCACCTCCAGATCCGCAGTAAACCTCAAAACCCTTTCCTCTTCTCCAGGCTCCAGATCAGAGTTGTCCGTCATACCTGAAAGCGAGTAATCAAGGGGAGCACCCACACCTGTATCTATCTCAAGGTAGTACCTCTTCACAGGTCTAAAGTAGTGGAGGAGCTGGGTCTGGAGAATCTGGAGGTCGTCTGTGAACTTGACCCAGAAGTCTACCTGGTAAGAAGCCGAAACTGGGACGAGCTTGTACCTCCTGCCCGTGTAAGTGGCTTTGTCCTTAATAATTCCTCCTACCTCCTGTACTGCAAGATTATTGGCCTCCTGAGAGAACTCTTGAGAAAACCTGAAGAAAGAGATCACAGGAAGGTCTATCCGCTTATCGGAGTCCGAGAAGGCCCTTTCAGGGGTGGAGTAGATCACCCTGCTCACGCTTACATACTGCCCGCCCCTCTCCACCACAAACCCGCTGAGAAGTTGTTTTGTAACCTCATCCAAAAGCCTTAACATCCCTGAGATACCTTCTCAAAACATAGCCTGCGTTCTTTTGGGCTTCCTTAAAAGCGGGTCTCCAGTGTGGCCTTGCGGGCATATTCCGTGTCCCGAACTCCAAAAACCTTGCGAGCTTTTCCATGGGAATTCCCGTCTTAGGATGCTTCTGGAAAGGTTTAGTCCCTACCACCCAGTCTTCCCCCAACTGGTAAACAGTTATGGAGTTGACGTAGTAGTGGTAAGCCAAGAGTATCCTCGTATCCAATCCCTTCCTGAGCTTGTATCTGCGGTATTTCTCGCTCAAGGGCTTCCACCTGCTCTTCCATTTCTGCCTTAAAATGCCCTTTCTTAGATAATTCGCTACATACTCTGCCATCCTCTTCTCGTACCCCTTCTCTATCCGCCTGGCCCTCTTAAGGAGTAAGCGTGTCCTTTCCCTTATCCAGTTAGGCTGAACCCTCTTAGCGACGTTTTGTGCAAGTTCATTAGCTATCTCCTCCACCCCCCTGTCTATGTACTCCTTTACCACTTTTTTAATCGCTCTTGGCTCGTAAACCTTCCCTACGGGCTTTATCCTGATTGCCATCTCTTTGCAGTCCCCACGAGAATGTAAACCTCTCCGTTCATAGCCCTCTGGGGCTTTAGCGTAGTTATCTCAAACCTCTCACCCCCTATCTCTACAAGATCCCCTATCTTTGGAGTCCACCCCGACTGCTGGGCTAAGGACTTGCTTATGCCTATGAAAAGATCCTCCTTCCTGTCTATCCCGAACTTAGTAAGAGTCTTCTCGTCTATGTCAAACCTGTAGTAAAGAGGAACCTGCACAGGCGTGGATGGATAAACCCTCCCCTTACTCTCGCCGTAAAGAGCATCTATCTGAGTTGCGTTCGAATCGAGAGGGTAAACGTTCACAAGTCTGTAGAAAAGAGAAAAACTCTCGGCCACGTAAGGATCTGGGTTGTAATCCTCAATCATTTAGCTGTCTCCTTCCCAAAACCAAGGTCTTCTCCACGTAAGAAGTCCTCCCATCGCCCAAAGCCCTTTCTATCTCTGTAAAGAGAACATCGAGGGCCTTTTCCACCCTCTTCCTGAACTCCTCTCTTCCTACCTTCTCAATCTGCTCTTTCGAGGTCTTCACAAGCAAAACACCTACCTCTTGATCAACCGCTCCTATCTTTATCCTCATCTGAAGGCCTCCTTCAGTTCTTCCTCTATGCTCTTGGAGCTCTCAAGGTCTTCGAGCATGAGTTCGCAAAGCTCCTTGTCCGCATAAAGGAGTATCCTCCAGTCGTACTTCTCCTTGAACCTCGGGTGCTTTGAGATCTTCTCCTTCAAAAGGGAAAGTTCCTCAACCTCTTTAGTGCACCTCGATATTAGAGAGCTTACATTCACGCCCTCCTCCTCTACGATCTCCAGGAACCTCCCCATACCTATCTCCTCTGCAAGCCTCATTAAAAACCTCTTCTGCTTTTCGGTCATTTCCTCCTCCCGCAGGCATACTTAGCTCCTGCCCTACACTTTGCCCTCGCTATAGCCGCACATATACCCTTAGCCCGTTCCTCGCTTTTCCCGAGACACCTGAAGTACTCGACACAGTTCTTGAACCTCACACCCTGCCCAGGAGGGCCCTTGAAGTGTTTTATGTTCCCTTCCCCGTCGAGCACAGCATACTTCTGCGCACAAGCTAAAGCTTTCCCGGAAAGTTCCTCCATATACTGGAGGGCCTCAAGGATCTCCGCATACTCAACGACCAAGGTATTCGCAAGGTAGCTGTAATCCCTGTCGGTGCTGAGAACATCGGGATAAACAACATTAGCCTTTGCCAGTTTCTTAAGCTGTTTTTTGTTCTTCCTCTTGAGTTTCCTCATCAACCTCTTCAGCTGTGCCTTTTCTGCTTCGCCAAGCATACCACCCTCCTAACCGACCACAAAACCGGCAGACGGAACAAGCTTTCTTACCATCTCCTCGGCCCTCTCCTTGTCCTCCCTTGCCTCCTGCAAGAGGACATCGGCGTCAAGCTCAACCTGTCCCTCCGGAGCAGGCACGCCCCTGTACTTACCCCTTATCCTCCCGAGTATCTCTTTAGCCTCTCCCTTCGCATACTCCACGAGCGGAACGAGAAACTTGTCCGGAACATCCTCCACAGCGGTCAAGGGCAACGTGTAATACACCTTCACAGTCTCCCCATCACCAGCAGGAGGGCTGATGTAGAGATAAGGGGGATCGTACTTCCACACAGGATCTCTGCCAAGCATCTTCCTGGCAACCTCGGAATAGTTGAGCCCTATCGCATACTCGCCCACATCAGGGGCGCTCTCGTGAAAGGGATAGATGTCATCCTCCAAAAAGTAAGAGGGAGGGGAGGAAACGGGGGCCCTCCTCACATCGACAACTTCCGCACCATAAGGGAGACCGCTGAGGTCAAACTTCGACTGCCCGGATGCTGGAGTAAGGGTCAGAGACCCTGTCCTCTTGAAGAACCTTGAAAGCCACCTTAGAGAAGACCCGACAACAACATCCAGCTGAGCAGGAGTGAGCTCAACCCCGACAACCCCATCACCGAGATACGCCCTTATAGCAGTAATCAGCTCATCCTTGGTCATCGCCCAACCTACTTCTTCTCACCTTCCTTGCTCTGGTTCCCACCAGTTTTCTTCTTCACCTTGACCACCTGCCCCGCAAGCAGGGGCATATACTTCTGGGGGATCTCCGTTTCCTCCCCAGGAGCGATGACAACAGTCCCGCCAGAACCGTTGGGCACCCCGATAGCGGTCTTAGACACGTTCTTAACTCTGACAGTCTTCATATCACAACCTCCTCAGTTTCTGAACAACGTAGTCGATCAGCTCTGATACCTTCCTGTAGAACTCCGCCCTGCCTTCAAACTCCTCCCCGAACTCCTCAAGATCCCTTACATCCTTAGCCACCTTATCCCACGACTTAACAGGGACATTCAGATATATACGACAGTCGTACTCGTCTTTGTCCTTAAAGTGGGCCGACTCCATAAGGAAAACGGTCTGCCTCCTCTCAAAGGAAATCTCCACCTTTGCAAAATCAACATTTCCACCCTGGAGCTCCTTACGAGAGTAGTCAACGTTAAGCCCGAGAGCCTTGGCCTTCTCAGAAGTCTCCTCAACAAGATCAGGAGGGAAGGCAAGCCCCCTCCCCTCCTTGAGAGCACGTGCCTCCATCAGTTTACTGAATTCGACCCTGTACATACCCTACCTCCGATCAGACCACAGTAACAAGTCCATAGAACTTGGGATTAACAACCGTAAAGGCGTCCCTGCTCAGTATCCCCTTGACATACAGGAAGGGGTGAGTCTGACCGTTGACAACCGCAGGGACAGCAGGAGAAACCTCGAGCCTGTAAGGAGAGTAAACGTAACCGCCGGTAACAGCATCCGCCCCCTTGATACCGACTATGATGGAGTTCGCAGGCACAAGGGGAGAGTAGTAAACGTTTATGTCCCCGTCCAGCTTTCCGTCCTGGAGCTTACCGCTCGTCTGCACGTAATGCCATGCGTCAGCCCCACACACCGCAAAGGCAACCGAGTTCGCAGGCCTCCTGCCTATAGCATCTATGATCTTCGTGTAAACCCTCCTTATAGCGAAGGCTATCGTCTGTCTATAGAGAACCGGGTCGGTTCCCGCAGGAGGAGTGGAGTCCCAAACCTCCTTGTACACCCCTGCATTAGCGAGTGCATACAGGTCGGAAAGTATCTTCGAGTCTATCTCCGTAGCGACCTCCTCCACAAGCGTAGTGGCGACATCATCCTCTATAGCTATCTGATGGTAGGCGAGCAGATCCTGCTGGGCCTCCGCCTCCCACTGGAACCCGAGAACCCTGCTCTGAGCGGACACAGTCTTCTTCTCGAGCTTCATCTTCACGGTCATGAACTGATTCCCGTGGTTTTCGAACCTGTACGTTACGGTGACGTCCGCACCACTCGCAGGGGCGGCGTTGAAGGTAACGGCTATATCCCCGGTCTCGTAGTTTATCGTTCCACTCCCATCCCCAGTAAGGTTTCCGTTCCCGTCGTCAGTAACTATCTGCGTCCCGTCGGTCACAGTAACGGAGGTGGGGACAACAGGAGTCCAAGCGAGTGTACCGTTAAAGGTCGTATTGGTTCCGTTCCCAGTACCTATCTTCTCATCCACAACGAGGTCACCGGCTATCCCCTGCTCGGCCGCTCCCTGATCGGTCTGGTCGCTCCTCGTCAGCTCCGTACCAGCCGCCACCTTACCCTTCGCCTTCTCAGTCAGATACCTCTTGTAGAAGATCACGCCCGTAGGTCCCTCGAGGGGCTGTATGTTCACTATGTCAGAAGCAACGAGCGTGGGAAAGAGGAACGATACAACCCCAAGGTAGTTGATGTCGTACCCCGCTATATCGTTCAGGGTAGTAGCCTCCGCAAGTATGCCCTTACCCTCGAGCAAAGCCCTCCTCACAGTCTCGGGAGGTGTCTTGGTCACCTCGGTTATCCTCCCGACAGTATTCTCGAATATGAAACCGAGGAGAGCCAGCTTGTGCCTGTCGCCACTCTCCCAGATCCTCTTGTACCTCGGGTTCATTTGGGCGAGCGCTTCGAAAAACGGGGCGTTCTCCTCAACAACCCTCAGCCCGTACTGCACCTTCTCTTCGTAGGAGCTGAAAACAGGTATCTGTCTCACAGACATCACACTACACCTCCGCCTGAAAATTTCTGAAGTTTCTCCTCGAGTATGCTCCTATCCTTACCACCCTTATCATTCCCTTTATCTACCTTGAAGGAAACCTTCTTCTTCCTCTTGAAGTCCTCGACAAGCCTGTCCACCTCTTCCACCGTTTTGGCCTCGGCCAGGTAAGACCTCAACTCCTCGGGATAGGCGGACTCCGCAACCTTCTGGAGCTTGTAGTTCTCCACGGTAAGCTCCCTTACCTTCCCCTGAAGCTCCTCGAGTTCCTCCTGAAGCTTCTCCTTCTCCTCACAGCTCGCCTCCGCTATCCACTCAGCTATCTCAGGAACTATAGGAGAGAGTATCTTCGCTATCGCCTCAACTGCAACAACAGCCTTTGCGTCCGGACGTGCGGAGAACTCCTCTGTGTACACCTCCTCAACGTTCTCCAGAAGCTCCTCTACAAGCTCCTCGGTTACCTCGACAAAAGACCCAATCAAGCTGTCCACCAGGGAAACAACGTCCTCCTTCCTGACAAGCCCCGCTTTGTCCAGAGACTCCTTCAAATAAACCCACCCACCCGGGGTGGAAGGTGTATAGACAACGTCGAAGGCCTCGAACCTGAAGTCCTCCTGTACCTCCTCTATCTCCCTGTCCCCATCCTTTACCTTCTTTGTAGAACCGAAACCCCTCGAGCTGATCCCTATCTTAACCCCGGCCTCCAGCAGAGCCCTGAGATCCTTCCCCTTAGAGGTGTCCAGCACCTCGAACTCCCCAACCACCTCTCCACTTTCCTTGAGCTCCAGACTGACTATCTTGTGGCTGATAGCGTCGAGTCTCGTGATCCCGTCGAGGGGGTGTTCGAGAGTCCCGACAGCCCTGCCTTCCTTTATCCTCTCCTCAAACTCCTTAATAGCCTTTTCTATGACCTTCCTCGGGTACCTCCTCCCGTTCTCGTTCACAACGTCCGCTCTCTGGAAAACCCCCCTGAACCTGACCCTTTCCTTCCCGTCCTTATTCTCCTTTACAACTTCCGGCTGTATATAGGTGGTTTCGACAAGAACACCCATTTCAATCCTCCTGAGAGTCTATTGCCAACAGGGCCTTCTCTATCTCGTCTATCATCTCCTCTATCTCTCCAGCCTCCTCCTCGTCCAGCTCGTCGACCTCCTCGAGCATCTCCTGAAGTTCCTCAAGCTGATCGAGAAGCTCCTCAGTCCCGTCCGCATCGACCTCCTCAACAAAGGAGATAAGCTCCTCAACCCTGTCCCTGAGCATCTCGACGTTCTCCGTCATAGGTTCGGCGCCCTCCTTCTTGCCGAACATCTGTCTGTACTTCTTCGCATACTGCCTGAGAGCAGCTTTGTTCTTCCTGGCCCACTGCTTCACCCTCCTGAGTATCCTCCTCTTGTTCTTCCTGTAATACTCCTTCCACTTCCTCCTCTGCTCCGGATCTACCCTCTTTTTCCTCCTCTTCCTCACACCAACCCTAAGAGCTTCCCTAAGAGCTTCGCCGTCGATGGTTCCAGACGAAAGAAAAGACTCAACGATGGCCTCGGCATGCTCTTTCATACCCGTACCTCCTAATTAATAACATATTTATCGTTATTGCTCGTGCAACTCACGACCGAAAACGTTTGCGCTCACCCTCCCTTCACCTTTTTAAGCAGGCGAAGCAGGCTCCTCCTGTTCTTCCTATCAGCGGCCTTATACTCCTCGAGAGATCTCGGCTTCCTGACCCTGAGCCTGCACCTACAGTTAGACAGACACGGTGTGGCTCCAGCCTTGGGGACTGTCGGCAGGGAGTTCCTCGTGTAGGGAGAGTTCTTCTTCAGGATCTCGCATCCCTCACAGTGCTCCGCCAGCCTGTTCATAACCCAGTCGATAACAAAACCCTCCGGTACGGAGACCATCTTCCCGCTGAAGAACACATGTTCGAGAGTATCAACGTACATCCTCCACCTCTTCCTGTAGTCCATAGCCCCCCGACCAGCATCCACATCGTCCAAGAATCTCTTAAGGTACCCAACCTCCTCCCTGTAGGCGCTCTCGAGCCACTCAAGATCCCTATCGGTCAGCTCGACCCAGTCCGACATCCCGGAGCTCTCATGCCCAAGCTCAAAAGCTCTCCTGTAAGCCTGTTTAAGCTCCCTCCTGAGCAGCTTCTCCGCCTCCTCCTTGCTCAGCCGTCCCTCTATAAAGTCGCTTATAACCGCCCATCCTTTCCGCTCAAGGTCAGCCTTCAAGCTCAAAAACTTCGCCCTCGCATTCTTAGCCTTCCTCCTCTTTATGTCCTTTATGTGGTCTCCAAGCTTGACAGCCATACCCAGAAGCTTTGCCCTCTTATCCCCATCCCACTTGAGCTTCCACCCAAGAGACTTGCCCTCTACAAGAGGGCCTTCGACCTCAACAAAGTCAAACACGGGAAGCTCGTTCCACCTACCGTGCATCTTCCCCTCCCCACATAGACTTGAGCTCACTTCGGTCGAACAAAGGATTCCCCTCCGCATCCCTCAAGTTAGACATCCTGTCTATCAAATCAGCCTTATTCATCAAGTACTCAAGCCTCATAGCATCGTCTATGTTCGGAAAGAACATCTTCACTCTAACAGAAGGCTCCTCTATACCGTTGCGCATAGCGAACTTCGTAAAGAGGTCCTCAAGCCACCCCTGCACGAACTTCTGGAGCCTCTTTATAGTCCTCGCAAACCTCACATCCTGCATAACGAGGGTTGCCCTGTTCACATCGTACTCGTTACCCATGTACGCCTTAGGTATCCTCAAGGCACCGAAGAACTGGGAAAGGAAGTACTCAACATCGGCAATATCCGCAACGTTGGAAGCCCCAGAAAGGACGTCTATCCTCGTCTCCTTCCCCTCTTCCCACACAGGTATGAAGAAGTCATCCTCTATGCTCAAGAAACCGGGTTCCCTCCTGAGCTCCCCGGTCCTCTCGTCTATCAACCTCCTCCTCTTTATATCCATCCTCAGCTGATTCACGTAGTCCAAAGCCTCTTCGGGCGTCTTATCTCCAACGTATATGTAGAACGCATACCTCTGAGGAGCCCTCGTCAGTCTGTAAACGAGGAGAGACTCCTCGAGGAGCTTGAGGTTCTTCCAAACCCTCCTGGCGGGTTTAAGCACAGAAGTACCGTAGGGCTGATCCTCTATGTCCGTCAAAAAAGCCAAGCGTGAGTACATCTCAGGTTCCAACGTTTCCCTCTCGCTCCTCCCTTCTTTCACAATAAGCTTGCCCTCGGAGTCAAGTTCGTAGTTCTTCGGAGAGATCAACCTAAGAGAGTCCTTTCCATCAAAAACCACAGCGAACTCTCCGTATTTACAGGCGTTGAAAACCGCTATATTGAGGGTAGTCTCAAACCCAGAATCCTCCAGCCGAGCAACCAGATCATTGACCCTCTTGTTATCCGTCTCAACCTCGTATATGCGGCCGGTATCTGGGTTGACCTGAAGTATCTCTTCAGTGTAAAGCAGCAAGGCAGAGTAAACGTACGGATACTCAGCCATCTTGTCGTACTCTGACAGCTTGGGCTTGGGAAGCTTTCTGGACAGGTTCCGTACTTCTTTATCCCATTTGAAGAACATCGGTACCTCCCACTAATAACATACTAATCGTAATCAAAGATGTCTCAAGTCTTCCCACCAAGGCTTTTCTCCTAAGGAGGGGTAGCCTCTCTCTATCTTCGTCGGAACCGAGAGCTTCGCCCTCTTCATACAGTGGTACACCACCCCGGCCACAGCGTCCGCAACATCCTTGGAACCGCCCGGAGGATGATCAACCTTACCTCTCACATCGTCAAACTCAAGGTCCAGGAGCTCCTCTATAAAAGGCTCATACCTGTAGTAACGTATCCTGCCCTCATACACCGCACTCCTGAGGAACTCATACGGCTCGTTGCTCCTGTCCACAGAGAGTAGTTCAACGTTCGGGAACCTCTTCCTGAGTATCTGTATGCTGTCAGCACTCTGGAAACCGTCAAAGCTGATGGTATGTATCCTGTATTTCGTCCCGAGGAAGTAAAGGAGGTTCCTCACCTCCGCTATCTCTATCTCCCCTCCTTCAGGTGGAACTATCCTCACCATAAGGTCTACCCTTATAAAGGGTAGTTTTTCAGAGTACTCGTTGCCCTCCTCGTCCACCCTCTTAACCTCAACAAACCTCTCGACGTGCCCAACAGCCAAACCGCACGCATCGTGCCTCAACCCAAGGTCAACGTGAATAAACCTCTGAGCCTGCGGATTTACCACCTTCACTCTCGTTGGCAAAGGTATCTTCCATCTCTTTTCCGTAGATACGAACTGGGGAACAAGCTCCTCGACCTCCCAAGGATGAAACAAAAGGTCATCTATGCATGCGTAAACCCTCTCCCTCGATGCGATAAAAGGGGAGCTGGCGTACTGAGGGTAGCCGAGAAAATCCCTAACGGCGGTAAGTATGTTCCTCTCAAACTCAACCCTGTAATCCTCTGGGACCTTTTCCAGCTTGTGCCCGCAGTTCGTGTAGTCTTTCCTGGGGTGTATAGAGCACCCCCTGCAGCTCTCTCCGGAATCTATTATCCTCGGCTCTTGGTTCTTGTCCCCAACACAAACCGTAAACGTTTTCGGGGAGTGCCAACCCTCAGGGTGCGTATCCCATGTCCTCATGTGAAGGTAGTAAAACCCCCTTTTGCCCTTATACTCCTTATGCAATTGCAGAGTGAGATCCTTCTCCCTGTGGTTCGAGGAAACTACAAAGAACTTGGGAATAAACGGAAGGGGTCTCTCAAAATTCCCATACCTCGAAGTAAACCTCTTGTGGAGTTTTTCAAAAGTCTCCCGTGCAGTATCGTAATTCTTCCCCATCTTGCTGTTCAAAAGAACGCTCCAGAAATTCACCTCCTCCATCACAGCCCCTATAAGGTTCAGGCCGAGTATCCCGGTATCGTCTATCCCCCTCGGAACTATCACTACGTTCTTGCTCACATGCCTTATCTCCCCCCCATCCTTGGACTCGTAGAACACTATTTCCTTCTTCTCTATCTTCTTCCTGAAATAAGGAGAGCTGGCCATCATGGTCTTTATGTCATTAAAGAGGATATGCTTCGCCTGCTGCTTCGTCTCCCCGACCAGTAAGATAGGGAGCTCAGTCCCCTTAACAAACCCGAGAACACCTTGGGGATTTTTCAACACGATAGCGTTGTAAAAGAGATAGAGCAGGCTCACCTTTGCAAACGTTGACTTACCCCATCCTATACCTCCATCGATGACAACGAGAAAATAATCGCCTCCATGCCAAACATCTATCATCAAGTCGATAAGCTTGTCCCAAATCTGCCCCCTAAGGCCGAGATGCTCGTTCACAAACTCCTCTACGTCCACGTACGTCTCTTCGTACAGAAGCTTGGCCGTGTAGGCAATGACATCATTCTTCATTGATCCCCACTCTTCCTCCTTTTGGTAAGAGCTTTCCTGTTCACATACTCCCTGACGGCTTGTGTAACCACGGCGCTGAATTCGGGGTCGTCTATCAACGAACTAACATCATCCACGACGCTTTTAACAATATCCGTGGGTTCTCCCTTCATGATATTAATGACTCTCTGAAGCTTTTCGGAAACGGCCGCTATCTTCTCCGCCTCTTTCAATGTTAAAGGTTCGCCCCGCCTTGCCTTCTCCCCAGCAAACTTGATTATTTCTGCACTAACAAACTTCACAAGGCTTATAAGCCTGCTGTCAACCTCAGATATGTCTTCCAGAAATTTAGCTATCTTCCTCTTCCTTCTCTCCTCCTCCAGCTGCCTCTTGTACAGCTCCCTCTGATAACTCCACCTCTCCCGTGCAGCCCTCCTGCGAACAAGCGAAGGAGCACACCCGAGGATACTGGCTATCTCTTCAAGTGTCGGGAATCGCACACCATCCTTACCATCAGGAATGCCCTCCACATACATCTCCCGAGCCTTATCCCAGTCATACTTGCGTCGCCCTGGCATTGCTACTATCCTGTTACACGTGCGTACCTTTATAACATTCTAATCGTGATTATGTCTGTCAAGGGGCATATGCAATTCTGGCTGATGTGTAACAAAGGTTTTTCTGGTAATAGCTCGGGTCTCGCTAACTATCTTCCCTTCCGCCTCTTTAACAGCTCTGTGTAAATCTCTACCTTCCACCTCCACTCTCACATGCCTGTTCTCAGCCACGACCTTCCATCCAGCCTTGTAATTCCCCGTAATGTGCCAGGTTATGTCCATGGCTATCTACCTCCAACAGGTGTAGAGGTATTTTTCAGTCCCTCATACACTTTTTGCACAATGGCATCTATCAAGAACCAGTAGTTCAGGAGATCTCCCACTTTTTCGTCCCATACTTCTTTAGATACCTGCTTCCCGTTCATTACTATGTCCGTCAGAGATTGGAAGTGTTTCATCATGTACATAAAGGCTATTTGCTCTGGCCTCATGTTCATCATTCTGCCTGCTTCGTTAAAGTTGTGTGCCTTGTCAGTATCGGAAGCGTATTCTCTTGCTTTGATAATAAGAGTCTCTTTACATTTCCTAAGTCTTTCCTCAAAAAATCTCTCGAACTCCTTTTGGGTTATGGGAACGGGTTTAAACCTCATATCTTTCCCTCCTCGCAAAGACCGCAAGGCTTCTCATGAATCTGAACTTTATCTCCCTTTTCCCAAAGCTGGAGTACTATGTCAAGCTCTTTGAAAACCGCCTTAAGTCTCATTCTCGTATATATCCTTTCCGTTCTTGTCTTTAAGCCCTGTGCATAAGGAAACCTCAGCTTCTTCAACGGGTAGCACCACATCTTCAAAATCACCTGCCTTCACAAAAAGGGCATTCCCCTCTCGGTCTATTACGTATTTAGCTGCTCCGTCTTCGTCCTTTAGCCACTCCTTTCCGTTCCATATCCTAAACTTAACCTCTCCCATCTTTCACCTCCTTTTCAACAGGCGGGGCGCCCCCGCCTTGGTAGTTGGGGAAGGGTCAGCGGGGATGGGAGGGTGTCTCCTTTCCCCTTCCCCTTGCGGCGTCCCCGCCTCGCCACTTTCCCTACCTCCATAGGCTACTTCCAACATCCAGTCCATCTCCTTTACTATCTCATCCGAAACCGCATCTATCGCCCCTGCCTCTATCAGTCCCTCTTCGTCTATCAGGTTTTTTACTCGCCCAAATTCAACTTCATAGACAGCCACGTCTTCGGGATCTATCCACAAACCTTTATACCTTTCCCTTATCTCTTCCTCGCGGGTCTCTTTGTAAAGGCTCTTTGCAAGTAAGAGGTTGTTAAGCTGTGCCAAGATGTAAGGGCTGTAGGTTGCAACAAACACCCATTTTCCTTCGTTATACGCCCGCCCCATGTCATTAGCTATGTCCCTTTGAGCGGTAGGATGAAGAAAAGCTTCGGGAAATAGGAAGGGAAACGGTTTCTCTTCCCTGCGGGCTATCTTTATCAGCGCAAAGACTAAGCTAAGCCAAATATTCGCTTCCTCACCTACAAAAATGTTTACCCTCTTTAGCTCAAGCCCCACCTTAACGTTGTCAACCAGAAACCTGATTACCATACGCCCCTCACAGCTCTTCATATAACCCTCCTCTGCCTAAACAGACTTCATATAAAGCTCATATATCATGATGTCCTCGCCTCCTTCGTAACAACCCAGCTTTATCTTTGCTCAAAAATTTCTATGATTGAGTAGATTAGCTTTGTTTGTTCCTCTGTAAATCTCCACCGTTTGTTGACTGCATTGTCTGCCCACTCACGAACGCTGTCGCATTTCTCATCTGCAGTGGCTTCCCAATCACATACCATCTCCACCACACACTCAAGGGGCATGGAGGTTCCATCGACAGGCTTAGTGGGCAGTCCATCTCTATCGTTAATGTTGAACTTGCCCTTGTCGGTAACAAAACCCCTATCCCAGTACTCAGGATGGTGAGGTTCCGAGATTATGTGGTGGATTGTAGCGTTTGTAGAAAGAACCTTATTAAGGGGATAGTCTTTCACACTACCCCCCGCCTTTCTGTAATAGTGATTAACGAGCTCTATGTAAGCGGAGAGCTGAGGTTCTCCAAACTTACTCCTGTCGTGCTCCACAGTATTCTTAAGAAGCTGGAGGATGTTTACACCGTGTTCCTCGAGCACGTCCGAGTGGAATTCAACAAGATAGACTACGTACATATAGACTCGGGCCAAGTGCTTTAACATCCTTGTGTAGAAGAAAACCTCTTTTTCGGGAACCATCTCCCTATAAGTCTCTTCAAAGATTTCTTTTTCCACAGGGTAGAATTCGCCTCTTGCTCCACGGACGATGTAATGTTCCCCACAGCGGGCTTCTAAAGTTCCTTCAAGGGTAGTAATAATGAGTAGCCCTCGTTCCTCATCCGCCATACAGGAATTGATTAGTCCAGCACTGTCAATTATCCATCTCTCCACGCTCTTAAGGTTTTCCCGTGTCAAAAATACTGCTTCCACGGGTATAGGCTTTTTGACGAACTTCTTAGGCTTTATCATCTCACCACCTCCATTAGCTTACTTTTCAATTCCTGCAATTTCTTTAGTCCGTGCTTATAGCTATAGGACGCTAAGTAATCGTGCTTTGTCTTGTAGTATTCTTCTATAACCTTGAGTTCTTCCTCAAAGATCCCGAGCCTGTACAAAAGCTCGAGTTCAATCTCCTCACATAACCTAAAAAAGTCTTCTTTGTAACTCATGGGTAAATCAGTATTGTCTTGGTAGGCTCGGGCGGCACATTTTTGGGACGCTCTATCCGTTCTGGCTTTCTACGGGTTTCTTTCTCGACCTTGTCCTGCGAAAACGTTTTCGCCTCTTGGAGCTTTAAAGCCTCCAAAGCAAAGGTGCATGCTTTCAAACCTGCCCTCAGATAAACTATATCCTTGTTAAGTTGCCTAAGCTTCTCGTCTTCCTGAAAGAATTCAAGCCCACACTCTTCAAGGTCGGATTGGCCCTCAGAGTTAAGTTTTTGAATTCTGGTAAGAGTGTCTTTTCGCTTCAGCTCGATGTATTTTTGCTCCAGCTCAACCAGTTTTCTGAGTGTGTAGATATACATCTTTGCGAGCTCCTTGTGGTCACCATCTCTGAGAGCGTCCAGTACAAGAGAAAAAATATCCGTTCCCATCATAAACCTCCTATGGAAATCTTGGTATTCCTGAAGACAATGCTCGGAAACTCCCTAACCTCCTCTCCACCTATCAAGTATCCTCCCTTCCCGTTCCTTCCTCCCCACTGCTTAAAGAAAAAGGGGATGTTGTGCTTTTTGCACAAGTCTCGAAGGGCTATAACCCACTCCTTCTTCGTCTCTCTCGCTCCTCTCCCTGTCTCCCCTCCAACTATTACCCAGTTCACCACTCCGAGGAAGGGCTCTAAGGTGTCATGTAGAGGAGAAAGGAGAGGTTCCGCCGAAACAAACCTCACGGGAAACCCCGCAAGGTCAAAATGCTGAAGGTAGAGAACCCTGTGAATATACTTCCTGTGCTCTACCGTTACCCCCATCCACACATTAGGAAGCGGATAAATGATTCCCTTAAGAAGGAGGTTCACGGCTCTGTGGGGTCTTTTGGTAAGAATCTGGAAAACGTGATGGGAGTTGTCCTCCATGACCTTCCAAATTTGATGGATAGCCTCGTCGGAAGCCTCTTCGTGAAAGGTATCGGACATGGAATTTACAAAAATCATTCTCGGAGCCTTCCACCCGTAAGGTCTTTCAAGCTCTTCGGGATGAAAGGTAAACCTAAAGCCGTTCCTGTATTTCTTCCTGAGCCTGGGGTTCTTCTGGAGCCTTTTAGCAAACCTCTCCGCATAACAGCTTACACAAGCGAGGGATACCTTCGTGCAACCTGTAAAAGGGTTCCAGGTCTCGTTGGTCCATTCAATTCCTGTCGGCATTCTAAAGCCTCCTTAATACCATGAATTGCTCTCATAAAAACAAGGACACTTCTTCATATGCTCAGGCTTTGGATATTGATGCCCACACACATTACAGGCTGGGGGTCTGGAAATTACTCCCGTTCTATCCAAATATCTCTCAAGCCATTCCTCATCGTATTTTCCTTCTTTCAACTTCCGGCATCTTATATTTATCCACTCTCCTGGCTCGTCCCCGTAAATGTAGTAAAGTTTCTTTGCTTCCTTGTAGCTCTCTGCTTTTACATAGTTACCCCACTCATAAAGGTTAGAACACCAATACCACGGCATCGTTAGACCTCCGACTCTCGCTTTAATTTCCTAAGCCCTTCATAAAGCGTCTTTACTGCTTCCGCATGGCACTCAAGAGCGAAGGAAGTAAGCCTACAGCCAACCATCACCCTGAGTGCTATTTCAAGTCTGCTCACGTTTATGTCCCATATCCTGTAGAGACTCCTTCTGTGTCTCTCGAAGAAGTGCTTGAGCCCAAGCTGAAAGTAGTTGTAAAGCGCTTCCGCCTGATTCCTGTTAACCGCATCGACCATGCTGTATATACGCTTGCACCAGATGACAAACTCCCTGTTTATCTTGCGATCGAGATCCGAGAAGTGCATATCCTCCATGTACTTGTCGAGGAGTGAAATGTCTTCCATAAAGTCCTTCATCGTGTACATGACCCTCCTCCATCAAAACAACCTCAACTGTTTTAACGGGCTGGAGGAGGAGAGCTTCCCCTCCTCCATAAACGGCGCCGTTCGACCCGTGGGGGAGGGGGGACTCGAACCCCCAACCTCCGGGGATAACCCCCGGGCTCTATCCAGTTGAGCTACTCCCCCTTCAAGTAATACAGGGTGTACTAAGAAGTGAAGATTCGGATACACACCCAAAGCCTCACCTTTCAGAGAGTCCCCATGAATCACAACCGCAGGTATTCCCCAGAGGGTCGTGTTTATGTAAGCTATTTTGAAAAACACAGGGTCTATCTCCCAGAGCGTCCACCTCACCGACCTAACCGAGAGCTTGTTCTGAACGAGCCATTTCGCAGCTCTCAAGGGAAATATCCCCGCCCCTGCTGCAGGTTCACAGGCGGTTATAACTCCTTTCTCCTCTATCTCCTTCAGAGAGAAGGTTATCTCTACCATGCAGTCCGCCACGTTGGGAGGCGTGAAGAACTGTCCCCTGTATTGCCTGTCGATCTTCGCCTTTTGCTCCAGGTAGTACTCCCCGAGGATGTCCTCATAAGGGTTTTCCTCCATGTCCTTTATAAGTCCCGCAAAAGCAGAAACGAACAGATCCAGAACGCCCCTCTTCTTGTAAGGCTCTATAACCCTCAGGTACTCCTTCTCGAGTTCCTCGTACTTGTCCCTTTCTCCCAAAAGGGTGTTCACACGGTTGTGAAAGGATATAAAAATGGTGTCTATGAGGTCACGGGTAGTGTCGGTAACTGAAAACCCTTTCCTGGATAGCTCTTCTATTACTTCTGCAAACCCCACTTTCTACCACCCCGCAAGGCACTTCTCAAAAAGGCTCTCCCTCATGACCGCATACCCTCCAGGGGCCATACAAACTGCCTCACATAGATCGGCTATGTCTCTCGCTGTCTGATAGTTCCCCCCAGATCCTTTAAGAACTCCTTTCAGGACTGCACTTCTGGCTGCTGAACACGGCACACCCTCATAGGTAGCGATCGCACACACATCGAGGAGCTTGATCAGCTTGGTGCAAAAGTCGCGGGGAAGAGGAAAAACCAAAGAAACAGCTAAACCCAAAGCAGGAATCGCCCTTATCATCGCTCACCCTCCTTAAACTTCCGAAACCTTTTGATAGCCCTGACTATCCTTCTCCTGCCCTTGAAGGCCCTGAGATCCACATCCTTATCACGGAGAAGAGCTATAGCCTTGGTCCTACCCCCTCTCTTACCCTCTTTATTCCTTATGCAGATAAGGAGGAGCCTGCCGGGCTTTTTAAGCTTTATGTACCGATACTTGACACATCCGTGTTTTGTACCGAGCTTCTGTCTAACATACTCTCCGTAGGGGTAAGCGTAAAGACCCTTTCCAAGCTTTATCCTTGCCTCGTTCACAATTCCTTCGGCGTATGTCGCATATTCAATGATTTCCATCTTGGGTATTATAATAACATAAAAATCGTTATTTGACAAGGTAAATATTCGTGGCCACCTCTATATACGGAAACTTCTCCCGCTTAAAGTTACCTATCCCCCTGTTCTGCTCATACCCAACATTAACGTATTCGTGCCCATCCTCCAAGAGCTTCCTCGCCTGATAGAGAAATACTCCTTCGGACAAGTGCTTGTGCTCCCAGTATTTACTAATACCAATAAGTGAATAAACCATCCCACGCCAGATCAGATAAAGAGTCAAAGACACAGGTTCATCGCCTATGTAACCCACAAGAGCCTTGTAGGGGAACAATCTCGCATTCATGCAGTTCCTGAGCATGGAGATGTACTTAGCCTTCGGGAAAGACTTCTTAAAGGTGGAGGGAAGAGAAAGCTTGTACCTTACCCACTCGTCGTGCACCTTAACAGCATCGCCTATGTTATCCCTGGTCACATCCCTCTCAGCATATCCCGCCTTCTCAAGCTTTTTCAAATACCGCATTCTGTTCCTGAAGGCATCAGAATTCCTGTACATAGACCTCTCGAAGATGTCAGGCAACCGGTAGAGAATTTCCTTAAGTTTTTTTCTGTTTCTGTACGGGAGCTCAAACGGCGTCTTAATCTGAAAGCCAGTAGGGAACTCGTAAAGAATGTCTTTGTAAAGCACAACAGTTGCGCTCTTTAGATAGACAATAGCCCCGTCAAGCAGAATAACGGAGCCGTCTCTTAAAGACCCCACAAGGTCGTGGAAAAGAGAGCTGACAGGAAAAGAACACGCATGCTCTTGGAAAGGAGGAAATTCCTCTATAACCTTTTTCAACGATACGACCCTGTCCTTGTACTTCTTTAGGAAATCTTTGAGATCCTGTATTGAAAGCTTTTCAGAGATCTGTGTACCCATTTCTCCTTAAACCTCCGAACCCCTTTATCAGTAGAAAACCCTACGTTAAGCCTTTTGTGTCCCCTTCCCTGGAGGAACATACACTCGCTAAGAAAGGCCTCATTACCGTAGCTTTTCTCAAAGTCAAAGTAAAGGGCGAACCCACAAATCCCGAAGACCACCTCAGGGTTAATGAAAACATCAACCCCTATGTAATAGGGTTTATCCTTCACAAAAACGCCGAAGAGGTACCCGTCCAGCACGTCAAACTTCCTCCACACTAAAAACCTCTCGAGCATTCTCCTGAACTCACCCTTCGGAAATCCCCGAACATAAACTTTTCCAGATTTAACCTTTTCTTCCTCCCACCTCTCAGAAAGCTTGATGGCTTTTTTAACCCAGTCCCCTTCCAAAACCCTTACGTTAACACAGTCTTTTTCTATAATCTTCAAAGGCCTCCTTAGCCTCTTCTTCCTCTCCTCTCTCCCGTACCTTCCAGGGTCAAAAAGCTCCTCAAGGTCATACAGAGTTTCAACAAAAGTCCTCCCAGCACAAGAAAGCTTGTCAGAGGTTTTGACAACCCAGCCCTCAAGAGAGGAAAGGTCGTAATCTCCCCCAAAGTGTACCGCAACCTTTTTGTCAAGTAGAAGCACAAGACCATCCAAAAAAACAACATGCCTCTTTTCAAGCAACCCCAGAAGGTCGTAGTATGTGGCGAGGACGGGAAAGGAAAGAAGATAGTGATCTATCCCTCGACAAAGGCTAAGAAACTTCCGCAGAGATACTATTTGATCCCTGTACCTCTTAAGAAAGTCCTTCAATATCAGGGAATCCCGCCCTGTCAAGGTGCTCATCTATAACCCTCTTGGCCTCATACTCCTCAAGCATGTTAACAACGCCGTCGATCCCGTACTTGTCAACGAAGCCCTTAAGCTTCCTTGCCACTCTCACGTCCACAACTCCTTTCGCACCACCTATCCTCCAGTGAACCATGCCCTCAACGTCCATATCTCCCCCATAGACATCTTCAAACCTCTTCTCCCCCTCCATGACCTTGTCAAACCCCTCTATCATCAACAGGAAAACCGTGGAAAGGTTGAAGATATCGTATTCCTCCCTGAGCTTGGCAACTATTTCGTTGAACTTCTCGTACTGATCTTTGTGGGCTATCAGCACCATACTCTCTTCATACTTCTCGAGCACCTTCCTTATCCTCTCCTCCTCTTCGTCCGTAAAGAGTAGGATCACGGTCTTCTCGGGCAACTCCGGAGTAGCAATGAGCTCAGCCTCTATCTCCTTGGAGTCAACATCCTCCAGATCGGACAGGTCGTAGGCTATGTCAACCGCCGAGTATTCCCTCAACTCAATATCATTGATCTTTTCATACAGGTCCTTGAGTATCTGGAGATCATCCATCCCCTGTATGGCGTTGTGTGATAGCTGGATAGCTATCCTCTCGTCCTCCGTCATCGGCTCCGCATTCCACATTACGGGAATCCTATCAACCCCAGCAGCAATAGCGGCACGGACACGGTGATTCCCTGAAAGCACGACCATTTCATCACTCTCAGGGTCAAGGTAGCAGAAGGGGACAGAACTGAGTTGCTTATCCCTTTTGATGTTCTGGACAAGCCTGTCAAACATCTCCGCAGGCATATACCTTGCGTTCTTTTCAAGGAGCTTAAGATCCCTTGGGTCAACGAACCCTATCTTGAATTTCCCTATCCTCGCAACCTCTTCAAGACTCTGCGGCCCCATGCCTAACCCTCCTGTAGTGCTTCTCAAGCCATAGGAGATACTCCTCCCTAAGGCTCTTTTCACCGAAAGGTGCCCTATATGTGAGATAAAAAACCTCAGTATCCCCGAATCTTCTCTTTGCCCTATTAACACACCTCCACCCTGTTCCTCTCTCATACTTCATAGACACAGGCTTCTCCGTATAAACCGCAGTCATGATCTCTTCGGTCTTAACCCCAAAAGCTTTCTCATAAATGTCTTTGAACTCAGCAGCCTTTGCGAGCATAACCACGAGCTTAGAGAGCCGAGGCACATTAGAAGCTACCCTGAAGTCTGAAAGCAAGAATGCGGTAGGCCTCTTCCCGAACTTGTAAGAGGACCTATCCTGGGCAAACAGGAGGAAACCAAAAAGACAGCCATTTGCGAACAGGAGAACGGGTATCCCAGAAGAAGGGTTGCCATAAAACCTCACCTTGTCCTTAGCTATAAACAGCTCCCGGTAGTAATTAAAGACGTCTCTCTTAACGATCTTGAAAGACACATTTACATCCTCACCAAATTCGAAATCATCAGGCAAAAGGGGGTACCTACCGTCTTTAATAGAGAGGCCCCACCTTTTTGCCCAGTAAACTCCGTTGCCCTTTCCAATTCTACCGTAAGCATATACGGTATCCCCTTCCCTGTATTTGAACTTAGCTATAAGAAAATCCTTGCAGTCATCTACATAATGAGAGGTAAAGAAAAGGAAATCGTAACCTCCCTCCACAAACCTTCTTAAAAAAGATATGTTCTTCTCTTTGGTCATCTTCTTATACTCGGGAGCATCCCAATCAAATACAGCATTCACAAGCCTGTAGTCTTTAAGGTAACTGTCCCCTTCGTCGAAGGGCAGATGCCATATGTAGAACTTCTCTTTATCGCCTACAAGTTCCGTACCATCCTTGACCACAAAATCATCTATCCTGACCTTACTCTTGAAATCCTTCAGGACGCCGATACATCCCTCAAAGACTTTGTCAAACTTGGAAAGCTCCTGCTTGAATTTCCTCACTTTGTAAAGATTGCTGAGCGGGAAGTAGGCGGTGTAGTGATATACGCTTAAGATGGTTGCAGCCTGAGTAAGAGAATCTGTGTTGAGCCTTTCCTCCACATAAGGTCTAAAAGCCTCTGCCTCCCGAGTGTCCTTAAGTCTAATTTCCCTCATTCTACCAACGAGGTAGTCCCCTATGACCACAGACAGAAGACTTATATCGTTGCCGCAAACTGTTTTCGGAGAAAACTTACTCAGGGTCTGCTCTATGGTAAAGCTACCGCTACCGATTACTTGAACATCCCTTCCATCAAAAACCCCTTCCATACCAAGCTTAGCAAGAAAGGCCTTCTCGGGCTTTCGTAGGGCACCAAAGAATATCATCGGGCCACCTCTTTAACCTCTATCTCTTTGCCCAAATACTTCTCTACTGCATATATGTGCTTGCACTTGACCCAACGGTTCTGAAAAAAGGGACAAGTACAGGTTCCTCTCTCCGTATCCACCTCATAAACATTACCCGTACTGCCCTCCACCCTGCAGACGCTCCCCTCGCACCCAAGAACTTTGACATACTTGGCCCTCTCCTTAGCCTTCCTCTCCATCTCTTTAACCTGATCTGAAAAAAGATCGCCTTGCCTGCTCTGAGGCACAGCAACCTTGAGGTTTCTCTGATCAGCAATCCACTTGTCTATCCAGCCCCTGTAACCAAACTCTTCGACTTCTATACCAGCAGCCTTCATCCACTCAGCAACAAGCCACCTATGGCAGTTGTACCCCTCCTTCGGAGGTTCATAGCAGAGCAAGACCGGGGTGTAAGGGTTTGTCAGTTCTAAAAGCTCCCTGTAAACCCTTTTCGGGTCAAGCCTGCCGAGTATGCGACTGTAGTAAAGCTCCCGGTAAACACCCCAGTCTTCTTCCCCAAGAACGCCAAAGGGAGCGAGCTTAAGGTACTCGTATTCTATCTTCTCCTTACACCAACTCGGCACCCCTACAGTTATCCTTACCCCGGCGAGCCTCTTGGACTTCAAAAGCCTTGTTTTAGAACAGTAAAGGCTGTAATAGGAAGTGTAGATCTTCTTCATCTTGCCCTCCTATATAATAACATCATAAGCGTTATTAAACAAGCTCCAAGTCAATTTCGAGCTCCGTTCCGTCCTCAACCAGATTCCTTATGTGCTCGAGAAGGAACTTGAGCTCCGCAATCCTCTTCTCCATCTCGTCTATCCTCTTCTCGATGTGCTCCACGACCCTTGTAATGTCGGCCTTAGATCTGTGGGAGTATCCTTCTGGCACAACCACACTCATACCCCTTTGCTGGTACCATTTCCAGAGCTCCTTTACAAAGGATTCTTCCCCATAGTAATACACAAAGGCATACACAGTCCACTTGCATAGATCAAAACCAAGGGAAACATTTTTGAATGTCCAGCCTTTGGGTAAATAATCGGGGAATGTATCCGATATGTCCTCCCTGTAGTCTCTGTTCTCGAGAACACTTTTGTTCAGCTCCCAAAACTCTTTAACAAACCTCTTAACCCTTGCACTCGGCATCCCTAACCTCCTCAAGTCTAATGACCTCAAAAGGCTCGGATAGCACATACTCCTTTGTACTCCCATTTTCCACTACCCTCTCGATCCTCCTCTTCTCTATAACACCCGGAAACCTCAAGACCACCCTGCCGTCCGAGAACACAGATATGCGCTCGTCTCTCCGTAACCTGCAAACGGAACGGCGATCCCTCACAACAAACACTTCATAAACACCTCGTCCACCCTTCCTGTCTTTTCTCCTCCAAAACATCACGCACCCTCCTCCAAAACGGTATTACGAAACCATTCCAAGGCTAATTCCTTGGAAGGGAACCTCCTTGACTGAGCATAAGGCTCAAGGTAACCTGCCCCAACCTCCATCTCTGTAGAAGGGCCTATGAAAAGCCAATAACAGTAGTTCTCGTTCCCGTAGCTGTACTCGTACAGCTTGACCTTAAATACAAGGTCAAGGTTTACAAAAACTCCGTCATCAACCTCAACAAACCTACTCATTTCACACACCTCCTCATACCTCTTCTGTGAAACGAACCTCAAGCTCCACACTCTTGTACGGAGGCTCGCCAACTATCGCATAAGCTGGCTCGGAAGTATCCGCCACCACATCCCAATCGATGACATCCTCTATAAGCTCTCCGCTTGCAACCTTAGCCCTCCACCACACAAGCCCGTTCTCGTCCACCTCAGTTATCTCTCCTTCAACATAGATCAGGTTGCCCCCAGTCTCCTTGTCCCAGAGAACTATCCCCTTCTTAATGGCGGTCTCTCGCATCATACCCACCTCCTCTACAGGATTTCAATAACGTTCTGATCGTTATCGTAGATAAAAGGCAAGCGAACATCAAATCTATCACTGCCGAGCACAAACTCGGCATCCTGTATCCCGTAATTCTTCATTAGACCGACTATATTCGAGAGGCGTTTACTACACTTCCCATTGACTTCGATCCAAGCGTGAAGTCTCAGATTGAACCTGCCATTAATATCCACCCCATCAGAGTCAAGGATCTCGCCCCCAAACCTTACCAAGGGATATGCAAAATAGAGCAGGTCAGAATCGACAGCTACCCTGAAAGACGTCGTTACTACGTACAGGTTTCGCCCAACAGAAGAACTACGAATCTGGACTGCATAACCCTTTTCCCAGAACTCGTCCGCAACCTTGAGAAGAGCGTAAAGATTCTTATCAGCAAACTTACTTGGGGCATCTCCTACCCAAAAATCCTCGAGCCTGGAAAACAGTTTCACATTCTCTTCCATGATGGAAATGTCTTCTTTAGCCGATCCTGCGTATATGTCCTCTGTGTACAACCCTTCCCGCAGTATCCTAACGTGATCTTCATATGCACCCACAATCCTGTAACCTTTATCCATAAGGATCTCCATAGCTCCCTTCATATCTTTAAGCCTGCCTATAACCCAGTCGGCATCAGCCCCGTCGTAAACATCGAAATACCAGCTAAAGTCGCCAAAGTCCACGGCAACATGCTTAAAAGAGCCGTTAGACCTTACCCTACAAGGCTTTCCTAAAACATCTTTTACGGCCTTTTTAAGCTCCCTTGTGTCCATCTCACGCTTACCTCCAAAGGGTTCTCCAAAGGGTTTATGTACAGCTCCCTTAATACGTACCCGAGGGCTTTGCTCTCGGATAATCCCTCATCATCAAACTTTCTTAACAGCGTCTCAACAGCTACCCTATCTCCTACAATCTGTGTTCCCAAATAATGCCCTTCTATCCACAGGTACGGCCTCAGATCCATTCCCACTATCTCCATCACATAGTTACAAGCCTCTTCAACAGCCTCTTGGAGAGCCAATCTAACAGGATCAACTTCCCCTGTCTCTCTGAAAACCTCCCCTATCCTTGCTATAAGCCTGTCTTCTTCGATACCAGCCTCATCTGCTATCTCGAACGCCCTCTCCAAATCTCTGATACCACATCCCAGTATTTCCTGCACAAGGCTAACAGCATAGGTACTTACAGCAAACATCACAACACCTCCAACTGCTCGAGCACCCACAGCTTGTACAAAGCGTACCCAAGTTCTTCACCCTCCCTGAGCTTAACCTTAGCGACCGCCAAGGCCACCTCCATGTCTGACTTGTGAGGGAACTCCTGCTTTAACCTGTTAACGTTCTCCTCGATCTTTCCCATGGCCTCCCTGTATTTGTCCTCTCCGTAAGCTTTTATAAATAACTCTTTAGCAGCACGGGCATCTTCCACAACACCTGCTATACCAGCGCAAACGTTTGCGTCAGTTATATCAACCGGCTCCCGAGTTCCGTCGGAGAAAACCACAATAGCGTACAACCTCCCTCCTACAACATCCAGCTCAACCTTTTCCACACGGGGAGGTTCATACCCTTCCCCGTGATAAGTCGCTTCAAGCGCCCAGTCTTCATGTTTAGACCACCCCATCACAGCACCTCCTTAACAAGCTCTGCCGTGTCCCTCCTAAGGACCTTAAGGCCAGCATCTACGACCCATTCCAGCCCTTGATCGATGTACCTCTCGAGCTCTGTTCCGTGCAGCCCCTCTTCGGCCAATACCTGCTTAGCCTCCGTCAAATACACTTCCGCCTTACCGAGGAAGTATGTCTCGGGCTCACCGTGAAGTGCGATATAATCTTTGTGCAAGCTTAAGTAGTTCCATCCCAACCTGGCCTTCTTAAAGGCCCTTAGCCACCCCCTGTTCTTCAGGGGGTCTTTCCTTAGCTGCCCGTCCATCAACCTCATCTTGCCTACCTCCTTTGAGGTTTTTGAATTGTCAATATTTATTGTATAGCTCTAATTAGACATATGCAATATTAAGAGCTTATGGTTGATATAAGCTAACTTTATGAAACTCCTTGACTGTTCAAGTTTATAGCTGTATCATAAAAGCCATGTTGGAAGTTGAAGATCTGGTTAAGAAGCTGAAAGAAGCTATCAGAGTTAGATGTGTAAAGCTCGGGTTAACAGATACCCAAATAAGGGATGTTATCAGGGGCGCCTACTCGAAGCTTTACACAAGTAAAACCTCTAAACCCTCCAGAGGAAAAAAGCCATCTGTAGCAATACGTGCATATTATGCAGGCAGATACATAAGCCTAAAGAGAACTACTCGAGAGGATCTGTTCCCAGTAATGCGAGAGCTTGCTATCCTTTATCGGATCTACAAGCCCCTCATAGAACACAAAAAGGATTTGAAGGAAATCCTCGAAAACGAGCCTACCCCTGATTCTTAGGCTTCTTTGGTTCTTTCCGCTTGGGATAGAGACTCCCACCCCATAAAAATAGATTAACAGAAACTTCGTTACTTGCTCTCTATCACCTTCAAAAACTCAACGTGATCTCCTTCTTTAATTACAAGGTAAGCCCCGTCAAGGCTAATAAGCTCCGCCTCCTTTACCTCAAGCGTATCATCATTGCTCAAGGTAACTATCCCGTCATCTATCCCATCTACCGTATAGACTACAGAACCGTTAGTAACGGCCAAAACGCCCAGTAGTAGTAGAAACTTCTTTGTCTTCATGATTTACCCCTCCTCACAGGTTTAAAATAAATCGTTACATTCATTTATTATCTCCTTCAACCTTTCTTGTGCCCCTAAATTCTGATAAAGCCTAACATTACAAGAGATGTTGCCTTCAACATCGTATACAGTATGATTTGAACCATACTTACCAACAGCACATAAGGCTATTTGGGAAGCTCCAGCATTCCTCAAGAGGAGCTTTGCAGCCTCTAAGGACATACCAGTAGTTGAAAAATCGTCAACTACAATAATCCTTCTGCCCTTTATACTTTGCTTCTCATCTAAACATAGTGAACCTTTTTCTCTATCAAAGCTCACCTCATGGTACCTACCTTCTTTACGAGCCTTGCTCTTATCAACCGTATTTTTACACCGCTTCAAAATTTGGGCATAATAGGACCCGGTCAGTCCCCTGAAAAATCTAAGGTATGGTTCCATATTTTTGGATACTCTACCCTTTTTTGAAGAAGGATATACGCACCACCTTACGCCCCGTGAAGCTATACCCTCCTTCCACAACTGGGCTATAAGAAGGAGAAATAGGATACTCCTTGCATCTATTTTACGCTTCTTTCCTAAAAGGAAGATCTTGTCGTAGGTAAATAGATCTCGGAGAGAGAATGATTCCCCATTTACATCTTTTAGCTCAACCCCAGCATCGAAAAGAATTCTAAGCTCCGTCCCATCTTCAAAAGTAAACTCGTAAGTGAAAAGTGGAGGGTCTCTGAGAAAGACATTTATAAACTTTAACGCCCCTTGTACACTTGCCGTTCTGAGAACATACTTACTAATATCTTTGGACACCTTCTTTTCTGGTGCATAGTGCAGGTAGAAAACGGATGAGTTTATGGCAGTATACCAATCATGCTTTCTATTTCCATAGCCTATATACACCAGTTCGTTGTGAGTAATACCAAAACGCTTCTCTATATAATGGATCCACTCAGGAGACCCCTTGTTTTTCCCTACAT
Source organism: Aquificaceae bacterium (assembly GCA_015487535.1). GTDB lineage: Bacteria > Aquificota > Aquificia > Aquificales > Aquificaceae > Hydrogenivirga. The sequence goes on along the minus strand of WFPN01000329.1, from coordinate 7,589 downwards.
CAACCTTAGAGATAAAGACCCCTCCTATATCTTCCGTAGCTTGTTTGTACTTATTTAAATTCCGATTCGAAAACCCAAATAGCTGTAGATTATTATCCAGCAAAAATTTTCGGAGTTCGTCATATTCGTCTTGGCTACATTTAAGTATAAGTTCAGGATGTACTATAATCCCCTTGATCCACATGTTTCCCCCTCAGCTTTTCCTCCACATATCTTGGCAAATCACGCAAAAACGATTGTATGTCATTATAGAACTCTTCGTCCACATACCGGTATGAAAGTTCCCTCTCAATCAACCTCGTAATTTTCTTCTTAAAAGAAGATAAAGCATCAAAGTCTATACCTTTCTTTCTAAGGACGCATCTTACAAGCTTGTCCAGTAACACCAAGTCGTCAGGCTTGTTCACGTCTACAACACTACACCCTTTTTCCCTAAGAAATCCGGTTATTGGACTATCTTTCATCTCTACACCTATGACCTGCTTATTGCTTTTCAATGCATGTAACACTGTAGAGTAAGTACCTCCAGGAACACGGCCTTGTACAGGGATAACAATATCACTATAACTGGCTATAAGCCTATTCCTACGTAAAAATCTTTCCCTACTGTAGCGCTCTTTAGGGAAGTACTCGGTAACAATAGCTCCACCAGATTCTATTATCTTTTTTCTAAGTTCTCGACTTTCCTTAGATGTATGAACTTGTAGCCCATGTCCAAGGAAAGCTATATTCCTTATACCTGATTTTATGCTAATAGCATGCGCCCAAGAATCAATTCCCTTTGCAAGCCCTGAAACTATTACAACAGGGTACCGGCTGAACAACCACACTATTTTTTCTATGCTCCTCTGAGCCTCCGCAGAGGGGTTCCGTGTCCCAACAATTCCAACAAACAAATTTCCCCCTGTTAAAAATACTTCCTTATCTCCTTCTATAAACAACCAATACGGCTTCCCACCATTAGTGTTCTGCAATCTTCCCGGTAGCTCACTTCCAACAAGAAAATCTATCCCCATACCTTTCAATCGTTCGTATTCCTCATAACCAATATCCCTTATCTTGTCTAAAGACTCAATTATTGAAATTGCGATTTCTTTAGAGTTTGGCACCCTCGCATCGTGGAGCAACTTTGAAAGCTTAGAACGACTGGAAAAAACATCTTCACCTTGAATTAAGGCTCGGAATAAATGCCTTAGTGCTTTCCATCCAACTCCCTTGATAGTGTGTAAACCCAACACAAAAGCCTTCAATTCATTAGTAGCATCTTTCTCCAACTCTTTTTTATCTTTCCCAACTTGCAAGTCGTTTTTAGCAAACAAATCCCCCATACTTACTCAATAGTATAATATCGGCCACCTTCATTAAATCCTCATCGGCATTACCAGGTAGGTAAAGTCATCCCCCATAACGCACGCCGTATCCTCTCCTGTGAACTTCATCCAGACCCTCTCAGACTCGGCCTTCTTGAGGTACTCGAGTATGAACCTCGGGTTGAACCCCGTCCACAGCTCCTTCCCCTCCACATGGGTAAGGCCTATCTCCTCCTGTCCCTCCCCCTCATCTGGGTCTGTGTATCCCACCTCGAGCCTACCTTCCCTGACATAGAGAGTTATCCCTCCCATCCTCCTGAGCTCTTTAGAGAACCTCATCATCCTCTCGAGCGCTTCCTTGAGTTCGTCCCTGTAAAGCTCTACCATGCACACGAACTTGTCCTCTGGAGGGATGACGCTCAGGTAGTCTGGGTACCCAACATCTATCTCCCTGATCGTGTAGGTCACATCTTGGGCCTCGAACACAATGTATTTCTCGAATTTCTTGACCCTCACCTCTCCGCTCAGCTTGGAAAGAACCTTAACAGCGCCTGAGGGAAGTATAGACACGAACTCTGGAGCTTCAACGGGGATCTCGAAGAGGGAGAGCCTGTGGCCGTCAGATCCTACAATGTGGAGCTTGTTCCCAAACCCCCTCAGGCACACTCCACTCAAACCGGGCCGTGAAAGGTCATCTTTTGCAATCGCAAACTCCGTCTTGCCAAGGCCTTCCCTGAGATCCTCCGCCCTCAGGGTAAACCCGCATACAGGCTCCCCTTCTATATTGGGGAACTCCGTAAAGTCCTCCGGGTTGATCCCTGGAACCTTGTATCTCGCCCCCTTGCCTTCCGCTTCTACCTTAAGGGCCTCCCCTTCCTGCTCGAGCTTGACCTCAGAAGTGCCGAAGCTCTTCAGAAGGGCTTTCAGCTTTTCGAGGCTAACACACACCTCACCAAAAGATACTGGCCCTGGGTTGTCCACAGTTACCATCCCGTAAGTCTCAAGGTCTGTGGAGCTGAAAGAAACCCTGTGGCCTACTCCCTTCACAAGGACGTAAGAAAGAAGTGGCAAGGCTGCACTCTTCCCGTAGGGGAGCTTTTCAAGGGCAGAAAGTAAAACGTCCGCTGGAGCCTTAATCTTAAAAGTGGTCTGCTCCTTCACCTCCATCTCTTCGCACCTCCTTACATCTTCTTCAACGCTTTCACAAGCTTCCAGAGCCTCCTCCTGTTCTCCTGCGGGAAAATGCGAGAGTCGTAGAGCAACCCCCGCTTTAGAAAAAAGAGAAGGTCATCTATCCACTCTTGGAGAAAGTCGATCTTCCCCGACCCAAAGACTCTTTCGAGCTCCCTACCGAGAACTTCTTTCAGTCTCTTTGTGTCTTCTAACGCCTCTTTCATGCCCGCTATCTGCCTGCGTCGTATCGCATCCTTCCTCGCTGCCTCCATTGACATAGGAACTCTCGACCTCTTCCCGCAAGCTTTGCAGTAAATACATCTAAACCGTCGTCCGTCTTTCTTTCGGACAACCGTCCCCTTCTTCACTACGTTATGACTCCCACACTTAGGGCAGATGTACTCTGCGCTCATAACACGTTTCATAGGAAAGTTTCACCTTGTACCTCCCTTCACAACCTTCCTCACAACCCTCACGTCCACCTTGCCTACGACACAAACCAAAACATCTCTCACTCCCCACTCGAGGGCTTCCTCCCTCGTTGGGAAGTAGAGGTCTATCTCGTATCCTCTTATGGCCGAACCCCTGTCGAGGGCTATCCCGTAGCCGTAGCCCTCGATCCACAAAACGGAACCGAAGGGAATAATAGAAGGATCGACAGCAACCGCTCCCCTGTCAGCCTTCGCAAGAGTAGAGGTAAGCCCGTCCCTCCACTCGGGGACGTTGATGGAGTAATGGTCGTTTGAATAACCCGTAGCTTTGACAACCATACACTCCTTCCCTTGGAAGTAAAGGGCGGGTTTGGCCGTAAGATGCCTGATTAAGTCCCCTATCTGGTCTCTCTCCTCTCCCTGGCCTATGTTCTCCACAAAGAATACCCCGAGCACCCCAAGGATAAGAGCCATAAAGACCCTCATATCATCCCTCCTCTGTTAGAAGAGCGGAGCTCGGCGCCCCGCAAGAGCTGAAAAGGGAGGGAGGGGGAGGGATCAAGATGAGCACAGCAGCGGCAGCCCATCACAACACCCTCTGATTGGTTTTCCTGTCTATAACAACGATTAAAACGTCATCAAAGGTATTCTCAAGAATACCCTTAACCTGTTCCAGCTTGAACATCTTCCTGGCCTCGTTGTCCTTGTACTCATCCTTCTGGTATATAAGGCTGTAATACCCAACCCAGTCCACGAGTATCTTCACCAAAAAGTCCCCCCTCCTCTTCCTTATCTCCTCGGGGTCCTCAACCCCCTCTATATAGGCCATAGTGTTTATAGCCTCCTCTATTTCATCCTCATAATCGGGAGGTACCCTAAAAGACACGGTTTTCCAATTCAGCTCTTCCTCGGAAGGCTCTTCCTTCCCAAGGGCCTTGTCAACCTCGAGCTTGAATTTCCTGTAGGTGCTTTCCTTGGCGAGCTGTATCCACTCATCGAGATTGTCCCGGCTCAAAATCCCCCCTTCATATAGCCTCGTCATCAAATACGCCTTCGCATACCCAATTTCAGATAGTGTCCCAACGGAAATGGGAAACTTCCCGCCTTCCCCGAAGAACCTCCAGATCCGCATGAGCATCTCGGCAGTACGCCTCTCAAAGGTCAGCTTGGGGTGGGCCTCTATGAACTCCCAGAGGGATTTGTACCCAAGGTTTCTGTACAACTCTCTGTCGTACATCTTGCACAGGTACTTGCCGAGTGATATGAACTTGCTCTCTATGTCCCGAACAGCCTGTTCTATGTACTGCACTATGCTCTGGACGTCCTCAGCCTCCCTGACTATGGCAGGCGGGTTCACAAACACCTCTCTCATGACTTCTCCTCCAAATAAAGCTCTATAGCCCTCACTACTGTGGTGGATACATCCCCCTCCTTGGATAGACGGGCAAGGAGGTCGTGAGGCACCTCAACGAGACACCCGTCCAGGTACTTCTCGAGGACTCCGTTAACAAGAAGGAAAACGTCAACCCCCTCACAATCTTTGAGCCTCTCGGAGAGATCCTTTCGGATATGAACGAAGTCGCCGTCGTAAAGGCTGTCGAGCATAACAGAAATAAGCTCAGAAATCTTTTCACCGTTCGCAGAGGCAACCGACTTCAACCTTGTGTAAAGATCTTCAGGAATAGACAAGCTCACCCTCTTCATACCTTCCCCTCCTTAAACAAGCCCGCTATCCTCTTTGCAGTCTCAACATCCACAACAAAACAGACGAGTTTTCTATCACCCTTCTCCCTCTCTATGTGCACAAACCTTTTCCCGTTTTCCCTCGCAAGCCTCGCAGTCGTCCTCGCCCTCCTTATAGGGGCAACGGATTTGAGGAGCTTGCACTCCACAACAAGACCATCTACACCGACAACGTCCCCGACCCTCCGGCTCCCGTTGTCTGAGACGTTGTTCATGCCGGAAAGAGGGTTCCTCCGTCCTCCGAACCATTTGGCAACTTCTCTCTCCCACGCCTTCCAGCTCTTGTCCATACTTACCCCCTGGCCCCAACCTTCTGTTCCCAGTACCACTTCTCCAAAAGCTTCCTTACGACATGCCCAACTTGAAACCCATGAGCCTTGGCAAATCTCCTCAGCTCATCGTACACATCGGGAGAGATGCTGATACTCGTCGGTCTCCCAGCGTTCCTGAACTCAGCAGGATCAACATCCTCAAGCCCTTCAGCTACTATGTCCATAACTACCTTAGAAAAGCTCTCGCCCCTTTCTTCCGCTTCACGCCTGATAGCATCAGCAACCGCCTCGGACACGTATATGCCCATAGACACATGCCTCATATAGCCAACCTCCTAATAACATTAAAATCGTTATTCCAATTTTTGTCAAGTGCCTCAAAAGGGAATCTCACCGTTCTCATCGTAGTAATCCTCCACGTTTGTCTTTTCCTGCTGTACAGGCACGCTTACCCCAGGCTTCTCGATACTGTACGTGTGGGTTTCCTTGTCGAAGATTAGGTTGAACTTGGCCGTCTCCCCAAGGAGCCTGTTCTTGGCAAGCCTCATGCGTGTGATGTTGTCTTTGCCGTCTCTCCAGAGGAGGAAAATCATGTCCGCATCCTGCTCAAGCTGCCCCGTTTCCTTAAGATCCCTTATGGTAGGAGGTTTACTGGCATGTTCGGCCTCCCTCCGAAGCTGGGAAGCGACAATCACAGGGATCTCGAGCTCCTTAGCTACCATCTTGAGGTCAGTACTCAGGGCTGAGTACGCATCTTTCATCGATTCCCCAAACCCAGGCTTCACTTTCACAAGCTGAAAGTAGTCGATCATCGCAACGTCTATACCCATCTTCTTTCTGAGAAAGAAGATAGAGGATACAAGGCTCTTATGGTCGTGCCTCCTGAAGTCAAAATACACATCTCCTCCAACCCTCGTGTAGCCGAGGAGCTTCTCCAAAAAGCTGTCGTACTCCTCATCCGAAAGAAAACCAGAGAGGAGCTTCCTGAAGGGAACGCCGCTAACCATGGAAGCGAGCTTCAAACCGAGGGTGATTGGAGGCATCTCAAGGGAAAAGAAGGCAACCCTATACCCGCTCTCCACAAACTTCTCCGCAAGCGTAACGAGCAGCGTGGTCTTCCCTACGGCGGGCCTCGCACCGAAAACTATCAGCTCCCCAGCCCGAAACCCGTTTGTAACCTCATCCACTTCCGTGAACCCCGTCGGAAGACCCGTGTAAACCTCCTTCCTTTCCATGGCTGATTTCACATACTCTGCAACGAGCTTGGCTATATCGACTTTGGTGTAGAGCTTGGAGCTGTCACCGGCTATGCTGAGGAGCCTATCCAACGTGTTCTTGAGCAGGTCTTCCACGGGCTCTCCCTTCTTAAGCGAGGAGGCGAGGGAGAGAATGAGGTCGCCTACCTTCCTCCTGTCCGAATGCTCCTTCACTATCCTGCACGCAGTCTCGAGCGTGACAAGAGGGGCGGCGTCCTCGTATATACCGAGTATCCAATCGAGGGGGAGCCTGTCCTCGAGTCCCTCCTTCCTTATGTAGTCCCTCAGAACGACCTCGTCCCAGTTGCTCCCATGCTCCTGCCAAAGCCTGACGATGACAGAGAAGAGCAGCCTGTGCTCCTCTATGTAGAAGTCATCCTCCCCAACAAGGTTCATCACAGAAGGGATGACATCAGGGTCGGCGAGCATGGTCCCGAGGATAGATCTCTCCGCAGGCTCGTCGTAGTACGGTTCAATCTTTATCATCGCCACCTCCAAGATACTCCTTCCTGTAAAACCTCTCGAGAAAGTCCTCGGGAGAGTCTGAATCGTAGAGGGCGGAGTACAAGGGTGAAGGCTTCCAGACCTTCAGAACTATCTCCCCATCTCTCTTCTCGTGCCCGACGATGCTCGCCTTCATGTCGAACCTCAGGGTCTCGTACCTATCTTCCCCGAGTATCTCTCTGAACCGACCGACCCACTCACTCGGGAAGCTCACGGTAGCGACCTCAAACCCGTTCCTGACATCTCCCTCTATCCACTCGAACACCTTCTCGTTGAGAACCCACCAGAGATCCTTCACTTGGACTTCATCCTGCTTCTGGCTCAGATACGCTATGTAGTCCCTCGCCCTCCTGAGGAGATCCTCCCAGAACTCTTCACTCCTGAATCTCGCCGACTTTTTCAGGACAGAGCCTATCCTCTTCTTCAAAGACTCGGATAGCCTCACCGGCCTGAACTCTGGGAACCTCTGAACAGCCCTCTCGTAAACTCCGAAAACTGTTTTCGGGTCGAAGGACTCCCTCTTGACCTTCAAGCCTATATCCCCAAGCAAGGTCTTGGCTTTCTTTTCCCCAGCGTTGAGGGAGGCGTCAACCTTCTCGAGCATAGACTTTAGAACAAAACCGATCCCGTACTTCCCAGCGAGCTCCCCAGCCCTCCCTCTTAAAATGCCGAGAAAACGCTGAGGGGTGATGTAAGTTTTGTCAAGGAGCTCGGAAAGCATCCTCGTACAGTCCTCGTTCCAACCGAAGTTGGAATACACCTGCTCCACAGCATCGACCCACTCGGTTATCCTCGATGTCCTGCCCTGGAGGGCTTCGAGGAGCCCATCCGAAACCAGGTCGTCCCCGAGGTCACGGGGGGTGCCCCCCTCCTTAATTGTTTTTGTCTCTTCTATAGGGG
>WFPN01000328.1 GCA_015487535.1 Aquificaceae bacterium | reverse complement strand
AGTGATAGTTAGGACCTCCGCCGAGTGGGTCTCGGAAGAGGAGCTCTTGCAGGAACTGGACTCATTGAGAAGGACCTGGGAGGAGATAAGGGAGAAGGCCTCTTCCATCAAGACGGGTCTCCTCCACGAGGAGGTTCCGATCTGGGCACAGATGATAAGGGATTACTGGCACGATCTATCCGAGATAGTGGTCGATGACAGGGAGCTGTGGGCTGAGATCCTATCGTTCCTGGAGGAGAACTTCCCCGAACTGGTCGAGAAGGTCAGGTACGTGAGGGACATGAGCGTCTTCTTCAAGAGGTACGGCCTCGACAAGGCTATGACCAAGCTCTTCGCCAAGTATATATGGCTGAAGGGAGGAGGGTACATAATTATAGAGGAGACTGAGGCCATGACCGTCATAGATGTGAACAGCGGATCCGGGTGTGGGGACACCCTGGAAGAGAACGCACTTAAGACCAACCTCGAGGCCGCCGAAGAGATAGCCAAGCAGATAAAACTCAGGGATATAGGCGGCATCATAATAATAGACTTCATAGACATGAAGGACAGGAAAAACAGGGACAAGGTGGTGAAGAGAGTCAAGGAGCTCTTCTCGGACGAGGGGTCTAAGGTTCACGTCTATGGTATAACGAACCTCGGACTTTTGGAACTAACTAGGAAGAAGGAGACACCTAGCGTAACCAGGTTGCTCTCGGTCGATTGCCCGTACTGTAAGGGGAAGGGGTTTATAAAGAGCCCCGAGGTCGTTCTCTACGAGATCGAGAAGGAGATAAACTATTTCAAAGGTAGGTACTTGGAGCTCAGGGTAAACCCCACTCTGAAGGGAAGCGTAGAGAAGCTGCTGGAGAAGAAGAACCTGAAGCAGTGGGTTCATATAAAAGAAGAGTGTGACGTTCCACTTGACTACTACGAGATGTTCTTAGCAGGATGAGGATGAAAAAGATAATCCCCTTACTTCTGGCGCTGCTGTTCCTAGGTAGCTGTGCCAAGATGACCGAGGAGAAGAGGGCCAGGAAGGCCCAGGAGTACTACACCGCCGCAATAAAGGCTTTCAACGAGAAAGAGTACGACGATGCCGCATGGAACTTCAACGAGGCCCTGAAGTTCATGGACTACCTGACTCCTCGTCAGATAGAGAACGCTAAGTTCCTCCTGGGGAAGAGCTACTACCTGGACGGCGACTATGTAAACGCCGTTGTCGCCTTGGAGGACTATATCTTTTACTACCCCAAGCTCTCAAGGACGGAGGAAGCCTACTACCTGCTCGTGGACAGCTACATAAAAGTATCACCCGACCCTTACAGGGATCAGGAGTACACCTGGAAGGCGATAGACAAGGCGAAGGAGTTTCTAAGCAGGTTTCCCAACAGCCCGTTCGCTCCCAAGGTTCAGGAGCTAATAGACGAGGCTTACAGGAAGATAGCAAAGCACGAGCTCTTGATAGCCAAGTTTTACGAGGACTACGGCTACACCTACTCCGCGGCTATAAGGTACAGGGACATCCTCCTGAACTTTTCCAAGTACGTCTCTGAGGAGGAGGTAGCCTTCAGGTATATAAGGTGCCTTCTCCTTTCCGACGAACAGGTCAGGTTCGAGAAGGATAAGATAAAGGATCTGCTCGATGAGACCAAGGACAAGCTCGAAGATGTTAAGGGAGAGGAGAGGAAGGCCGTTGAGAGGAGGATAAGGTTTCTCGAGGGCGAGATAGAAAGGTGGGAGAGGATAGGCAAAAGAGCCAGGGAGGAGGCCCTTGAAGCTATGAAGAAGTACAGGGAGGTATATGGGAACACACTGTACTACAGGAAACTGGAAGAGCTTCTGAAGAAGAAGGCATGGAAAAGCTGAGGTTTATAAAGGATACCCTTGAGAACAAGAAGGCGGAGGATCTGGTCATCCTCGACGTTTCAAAGCTAACGAACATAGCGGACTTCTTCGTGATTGCTACAGCCAATTCACCCGTCCACGCTAGGGCCCTGGCGGATCATCTGGTGGAGGAGGCTGAAAAGGCAGGTTACACGGTGGACCACGTTGAGGGCATGGAGTTTGGAAACTGGATACTTATAGACCTCCTCGATGTTATAGTCCATATCTTCACCCCTGAGTGGAGGGAGCACTACGGTATAGAATGGATATGGGCTGAGGCGGAAAGGGTGGAGGTATGATAGTTCTCAAGGCGGCTCTGTTCCTTTTCCTTCTATTTTTGGCACTAGTTTTCGCCTACTACAACCTCCAGGAGGTTGAGATAAGGTTCTTCAAGTACTCCCTCAAACTTCCCCTGTTCCTTTCCATACTTTTGAGCTTTGTTATCGGCTTCCTCGTGGCTTACCTGTCCTCCGAGCTCAGGTACGTGGGGGCCAGGAGGTACGGCGACAGGCTTAAAAAGGCCCTCAGGAAGCTCTGGACCGGGAGGTACGCGGGGGCCGAGTCGGAGCTGGTGAAGGTCCTCGACGAGGAGGAGACGGTCCCCATATATGTAGAGGTCCTCAGTCATCTCGAGAAAGAGCCCTCCCTTTACCTTCAGAGGTACGGGCTCGGCATAGTGGAGACCACACTCGCCAAAAAGATCTTTAAGAGTGACAGGGAGAGGGCTAAGAACTTGCTGGAAAAGGCCCTCGGGAAGAACTGGGAGAACCTCGAAGCCAGGAGGATGCTCAGGAGCATCTACTTCTTGGAGGGGGATTACGAGAAGGGCCTCGATCTTCAAAGGAGCCTGGTGCAGGACTCGGAGAAACAGCTTAGGGACGTGGAGAAGAGGGTACTGGCCTCAATGCTCGCCGAGGCCAGAGGTGAAGAGGCCCTTCAGGAGGTAGAGAAACTTCCCCTCACGCCATCCTCTCTCGCCCTGCTTATAAGGGCAAAGGATCCCAAAGGTAGGAAAAAGTACGTGTCCAAGATGTTCGACCTAGGACTCCAGAACGAGGTTGTGTTGATACTCACCGAGAGGAACGGCCTCTCCCCGGAACTTATGGAGGCCGTGGAGGAGAGGAGGGACAGGGTATCGACCGTGGTTCTGGCCTTCCTCTACATGAGCCTGGGTATGCGCGATAGGCTCGAGGACCTAAAAGATAACCTCCCCCAGCCGATAAGGACACTTATAGTAAAAGGGGTGGAGGAAGGGGAGTGCCTGAAGCTGTGGGAGTGTTCCAGCTGTGGGAAGGAGCATGCAAGGTACACTCCCGTGTGTGGAAACTGTCTTTCTTGGAATAAATTAAGAACAAAAGGAGGGAGTTAGGATGCTCATCGACTCTTCCAAGGGGATAGTCAGGTTTAAGGTCGTTTACCACGGTATAGCCATGTCCGGTAAAACCACCAACATAGAACAGCTTGCAAAAGGGAGCGGGCTCGACATACTCAGCTTCGATACGAAGGAGGAGAGGACCCTCGTCTTCGACTTCATAACCAAGAAGATAAATCTCGACGGCTTCACACTCACCTTCTCCATATACACGATCCCGGGCCAGGACATATACAGGGACATACGTAAGATGGTCATGAGGGGTGTGGACGCGGTCGTCTTCGTCGTGGACTCCTCAGAGAGAAGGCTTTCTGAGAACAAAGAGTTCGTCAGAACGCTCGAAGAGGATCTGAACCTGTACGGTAAGACCTTAGAGGATACACCTGTTGTGGTCCAGTACAACAAGAGGGATCTGCCGGACGCTCTCCCGATAGATGTACTCAAGAGGGAGGTATCCATACCCGGCAAGAGATCCACCGAAGCTGTGGCTCTTCAGGGGAAGGGCGTTGAGGAAACCTTCAACCTTATAGTAGAGGAGCTCGTGGACAAGTTCAGGAAGATGGTAGGATAGTTTAGAGTATGTTTTACGGTTACATCGGGGACACCCGGAGTCTGAACGATGTAATCACGGGCCTTCTCCAGGGAAGAACAGGAACCTTAGAGCTGTTTGTAAACAGGTACTTCCTTTCACTCAAGGTAAAGGACGGCCTCGTAACGGAGTTCAGATGCGATATACTGCCTGAAAGCCGAAAGAAGGCGAACTACTACAACCTGCTGATCTACTGCCTCGCAGAGATGATCTCAAACCCGGAGGGTTTCTTCGCCTTTTACGATGAGGCATCTAAGATGAAGGCTCTCCCTCTGGAGAACCCCGTCGGAAGCGACGAGCTTATGATTCAGGCGACTATAGTGAGAAGAGAGCTCGACGAGATAGTGGACAGGATAATATCCCCCTACGCAATCTTCAAAGCCACCGCAAAGGATCCAAAGGTATCCTTTTACGAGGGGAAGAACCTGGTAGAGGCTATATCCCTCTCCCAAGACCCTATAATCCCGGTGGTTAGAGAGATAAAGGATCTCCTTCTGGAGGGGAAACTCGATATATACGAGTTCAGGGAGAGCGAGTACCAGGAAACTCCAGACATAGACTACATGATGGAGAGCGTTCCCCTCAAGAGGGTGAACGTGGTTGCCATACTTGAGAGCCTGAGAAACAGCTCCTTCTCAGGAATAGCTAAGATCTCATCCACCACGTACACAATAAACCTCTTTTACGAGAACGGCGAGATGTTCGCCGTCTATCCCGTGGATCAGGACATCTTCGAGTTTTTCCTCTCTCCGGACAGGAACGCGGAGCTGAGCCTCGTTGCCCTCGACAGCTCCATAGTGAGGTTCGTGGCGATGAGGTTTTTGGCTAAGCCGGAGATCGACATGGTGAGCAGTCACTTCATGGAGGTGAGCAAACTGGCCCTCGGACTGAGTAAGTACAGGAAGGACGCCCTTCTGCTCATCTCGGAGAAGATGGGAGACAGGTACATAGTCTTCAAAGAGGGTAGACTGCTTATGAACATGATAGAGACGGCTGGTAAATTCAAACCCTCGGACACCTTGAAGTTTACCGAGCCTTACTTCGTAAGCCTTTACT
>WFPN01000327.1 GCA_015487535.1 Aquificaceae bacterium | reverse complement strand
TCCCTGGGGGACCTTACCTATCACCTCACCCGTGTATGGATATACCACCTCTATCTTCTGTGGGCTGTCCACCCACTCTCCGCCCACGAGCATCCTCTTCTCGATCATGGTCCTGCCCTCCGGTGGGATAATTTAAAACTACTTCTCCTTTTCTTTCTTTTCACGCTCTGGCTGGAATCCCACGACCGCCTCTTTGGAGAAGGTTATCTTGGTGTTGGCGTCCACCTTAAGGGTTACCGTTCTGTCCCCGATCTCAACGACCGTTCCCCATATCCCGGCGGAGGTTATCACCTTGTCCCCCTTCTTCAGGCTCTCTATCAGCTTCCTGTGCCTCTCCCTCTCCTTCTTCTGGGGTCTTATGATCAGAAAGTAGAAGATGGCAAAGATCCCCACGAGGAAGAGAACCTGGAAGAGTATGGCTCCCGTCGGGTCCGGTCTTCCCTGTCCCTGTGCGAATGCTATGTCTATCATATCAATCCTCCTTCCAGTATTCCTCGAAGGCTATCCACGTCCTCGGGATTACGAACTCCAAGTTGTCCCAGGACTTCATGTATTTTACACGCTTACGGGCCGCTCTGTTTAGGGTGCCTCCGAAGACCTCAAGAGCCTCCTCCTCGTAATCTTCAGGCGAGCCTTCCAAGAGGGCTTCTCCCACCATAGCTCCAGTGTAAACGGCGTTCGCTATCCCACCTCCCGTTATGGGATGGCAGAAGCCCCCTGCATCCCCGGCCAGGAGCACGTTTCCCCTAACGGGATCCTTCACACCCTCCGCTGGGATCCATCCCCCGGTCCTTCCCAGGATCTTATCCTCCACGATCCCTTCTGAGACCACCTCCCGGACAAACTCTCTGAGGGAGTGCATAACGTTTATCGGGTATTCTGGATCTATTCCTACCCCTACGTTCGCGAGGCTACCCTTCGGAAAGATCCAGCCGTACCCACCCGGGATGTAATCCCTGAAGTATATGAGTAGATCGCTCAGGGGGAGCTTTAGGGGCATGGTAAACTGAGCTGTTGTTAAAAAGTTCCTTGTATGCTCTCCCGTCAGCTTCGCCACCTTGGAGTGTGGCCCGTCCGCGCCTACCACGAACCTTGCCTCGACGCTGAAGCGCTCCCTCCTGTCTATGTTCTCTAGCCATGCCTTCCCGTTCTCAAAACCCAAGAACCTGGTCCTCAGGAGTAGCTCCGTCCCTTCCTCCACGGCGAGCTCGGTTATGTTCGCATCGAAAACGTCCCTCCGGAGCATGTACCCTTCCGAGGGCATGCTCACTATCTCCCCCCAGGGAGTGAAGTGCACCATGTCTTTGACCTTCTGGACAACAGCCTGGCCGGTAAAGAACTCTGGGAACTTGTGTTCGAGCTGGATGGGAACGAACTCTGCGCACTGAACCGGAACGCCCGGAGCCCGTTTTATATCAACCAGAAGTACCCGTGCGCCTCCTCTGGAGAGCACGTACGCTGCCGTGGAACCCCCAGGGCCTGCACCTACTACCAGTACGTCGTACTTCATTCATGTTTAGAATTTAGGTGGTTTTTCATTATCTTCCCCATCTTGAAGGTGGGAACGAACTTCTCCTTTACGAATATCTCAACGCCCGTCCTCGGGTCCTTTACAAACCTCGACGGCTTCTTCTTTATCTTGAACGTCCCCAGGCCCCTTATCTCCACCTTCTCGCCGCGGGTAAGGGCCTCGGCCATGGCCTGGAAGACCTGATCAACGATCACCCTTGCCTTCCTCTGGGGTATTCCCCTCCTGCGGGCTATTTCCCTCGTTATGTCCGACTTTTTCATTCTCTGCCTCCTCTATGTATATGGTCCTGACCTTTCCTTCTTTCCCTTTCGCCTGAAGGGTTTCGTTCTTCCTATCATACACTATCTCGTCGGCCTCTAAAAGATTTTTGTCCTCTTCCACCCTGGCCCTGCCTCTGAGGACGATCACATCCCTCTTGAGGTCGTATTCGGCGTAATCGGAAAACGCTCTTCTGCTGGCCTCCACGTACCTGACCTTTCCGGTTGCTATCACCTTTACCGGCTTCCCACTCTCATCTAAGAGGATCACCACCTTATCTGCCCTGAGGACGGACTCTCCCCTTATGAGCTTTACCTTCCCCTTGTAGATTATCCTGTCTCTCTTGAACTCGAGCTTCTGTGCCTCGCCGGTTATCGGCTGGGAGAAGGATACACCCAGGAGTAGCAGGAGTGAGATAAGTTTATACCTCATGTTTGGTCTTTACCCTTCCTATTATAACCCTCAGAGGGTTAAGGTAAGCCTTAAAACCCTTTCCCTCTACGAAGTTCCTTCCCCTCCATACCATTACCTTCCCGTCCCCGTAGAGTAAATTTCTGTTGAAGTCTATGAAGGCTCTGTCCGTTTTCACGAAGAGAGCCTCGCCCCTTATCTCCACACCTCCCTTCAGCTCCCCCTTGTTCTTATTCCTGAAAAAGGTTATGGAGTCCGCCTTGACCACGTATCCGCTCGCGGATCTCAGGAGAACACCTAGGAGATGTATCTCCTTTCCAAGGGAGACGAGCTCCCTCCCTTCTACCTTCCACTCCTCCCCACCTTCTCCGAAGACCTTTATGCTGACCTCCTGAGCTATACTCTTTTCGCGGATAAAAACCTTCGCCTCCCTGCTGAGCTTCTCTATGTAAGCGAGGGAGACGACCGAAAGCAGGACGAAGGCAGCGTGCAGGAAGAGGAACTTCATCCCAGATATTTTCCCACAAGCTCCCCGTAATCTCCCCTGAGCCTGAGTATGAGCTCGACCACCTCCCTCACCGCTCCCTTTCCCCCTTTCCTCAAGGTGGTATAGACTGCGAACCTCTTTACCAGTTCCGGGGCGTTCCGGACAGCTACGGGAAAACCAACCCTTCTCATCACGGGTATATCAACCAGATCGTCCCCCACAAACCCGACCTCTTCATAGGTCAGGTCCTTTTTCTTCAATATCTCCTCCAGTATCCCGTCCTTCTGAAACCTTCCCATGTATATCTCTTCTATTCCGAGCTCCAGAAGGCGATTTCTGAGGGCCTCGGACTCCCTACCGGATATGACCCCTGTCGATATACCTATCCTTTGAAGGAGCTTTATCCCCAGGCCATCGTGGACGTTGAAGACCTTTAACCTCTCTCCCTCCTCCGTGTAATAGAGCCTGCCGTCGGTCAGAACGCCGTCCACGTCCATCAGAAGGAGTTTTAGCCTCAGTGCCCTCTCCCTCAGGCTCAACAGCTCTTCACCTTAACCTTGGAACAGGCTCTCTTCAGTAGCTCCAGAAACTCGTCGCTCTCCTGCATTCCGAATATCTGCATCACGATCCTATCCTTATTTGGATCGTATATGAAGAAGGTGGGGGTTCCGTAAACCCTAAACCTTTTGTCAAGGTAATGGGGAATGTCCTCCGTGTCCACGGGAACCACCACGAAGGCCCTCTCCATAAGGGAGCTGACCTCCGGCTCTACGAACACTACTTCCTCCATGTACTTGCAGTAGTTACAGCCCTCCTCGTAGAAGTAAACGAGAACGAGCTTCCCCTCCTTCCTGGCGACCTCCACACCCTTCCTAAAGTCAGGGTACCACTGGGAGGCGAACAGAAGGCAGAAAAGTGTCAGCAGAAGGACCAGCAATCTCCCCATAGAACTAAAAATATAATGTAAAAGATGACTGACTGTGAGCTGACCATCACTGAGAACACCTACCTCTCCGGACGGCTATGGCTTATGAAGCTACGTGCACCCCAGATCGCTCACCGCATAAAGGGAGGACACTTTTTGATGCTTGAGGTCTCCCCCACTTACGATCCTATGGGTAGGAGAGCCTTTGCCGTTGGGGACGTGAGGGGAGATGAGCTTCTTATCTTCTACGACGTGGTCGGTAGAGGGACCACATTGATGTCCCAGATGAAGGCGGGGGACAGGATAAGAGCCTTCGGTCCTCTGGGTAAGAGGCTCTTCAGCTACGAGGGAGACAAGCATCTCCTCCTCGGAGGAGGAGTTGGACTTGCGGGCCTCTCCCTCTACGGGAAGGAGCTCAGAAGCATGGGTAGGGAGGTGGTCTTCGTCTATGGGGCCAGATCCGCCGAGCATTTGGGTATGCTCGACTGGCTCAGGGAGGAGGGGTTTGAGTACATACTCTACACTGACGACGGGAGCGCAGGGAGGAAGGGTCTGATAACTGAAGTCCTCAGGGAGTTCGACGCCTCCTGGACTGTCTCCGCCTGCGGCCCCAAACCGATGCTGAAAGCTATCAAAAAGATCTCCAAGGAGACAGGGCACGTCGTATATATGTCCCTCGAGGAGAGGATGGCCTGCGGATGGGGTGTGTGTCTCGGATGCGTGGTCAGGGATCCAGAGGGGAGCTACAGGAGGGTGTGCTGGGAAGGTCCGGTCTTTAGGGCGGAGGAGGTGGTGTTATAGATGTTCACGGGCCTAGTGGAGGACCTCGGTGAGGTCGTTTCCCTCTCTAAGGGTTCAGCAGGCGGCAGGCTGGCAGTGAGAACGAGGCTGGGAGATATAAAGGTGGGGGACAGCGTTGCGGTGAACGGAGCCTGTCTGACAGCCGTGGAGGTCAGAGAAGGGATAATTACCTTTGAGGTTTCCCCAGAGACCTTCGGCAGGACTAACTTGGGCTTCCTGAGGAGAGGGGATCTTGTGAACTTGGAAAGGGCTCTTCGTGCGGATTCCAGGCTTGGAGGACACTTCGTTCTCGGACACGTTGACTTCACCGCCAGGATCCTTAGCTTCAGAAACCTCGGCGAGCACAGGGAGCTGGTTATAGAGGTGCCTTCTGACCAGATGAGGTTCTTCGTAGAAAAGGGCTCCGTAGCTATCGATGGGATAAGCCTTACCGTAAACTACGTCAGAGAGGGCTCGATCTCGATAAACATCATCCCCCACACCTTCGAGAACACAAACCTGAAGGTAAGGAAACCCGGGGATCTGGTAAACGTGGAGGCAGACATAATAGGCAAGTACGTGGTGGGCTTACTTTCAAAGGGCGAGAGCAGTTTGGAGGAGAACCTCAGAGATCTCTTTTAGACCATCATCTCTTCCACGAAGCCTATGTGATGCCTACCCTCCTTGAACTCCTTGGTTTTCAGTAGCCTTTTGTGGAACTCTATGTTCGTCTTGAGACCCTCTCCCGAGATTATGAACTCCTCCAGGGCCCTGAGACCTCTACTTATAGCCTCCTCCCTCGTCTCCCCCCAAACTATGAGCTTGGCCAACAGTGAGTCGTAGTAGGGGGGCACGGAGTAGCCCGCGTATAGGTGCGTATCGACCCTCACACCCATACCTCCTGGCAGGACGAGCTCTTCGACCTTGCCTGGGGAGGGCATGAAGGTATTCGGATCCTCGGCGTTTATTCTCATCTCTATGGCGTATCCGTTTCTCCTTACCTTCCTCACCTTCAGCTTCTCGCCCGCGGCGATTCTGAGCTGCCACTTGACTATGTCTATCCCAGTTACCATCTCGGTTACCGGGTGCTCCACCTGGATCCTGCCGTTCATCTCCATGAAGTAGAAGTTCCCTTCCTCGTCCATCAGGAACTCTACCGTTCCGGCCCCCTCGTAGCCTATCTCTCTGCAGAACTCGATCACAGCCTCCTCTATCTCCTTCCTTTTGCTCTCCTCAACCGCCACGCTGGGAGCCTCTTCGACCAGCTTCTGATGTCTCCTCTGGATGGAACACTCCCTCTCTCCCAAGACCACCACGTTCCCGTGAGAGTCTGCAAGAACCTGAAACTCTACATGTTTAGGGTTTATTATGAACTTCTCTACATAGACCCTGCCGTCTCCAAAGGAGACCTCGGCCTCCTGAACGGCTATGGAGAACTTTTCCCTGAGCTCCTTCTCGTTGAACACTATCCTTATACCCCTTCCTCCTCCCCCTGCAGAGGCCTTCAGGACCACCGGGTAGCCTATCTCCCTCGCCACATCGAGGGCCTTCTCCATATCCGTTGCCCCGTTGCTTCCGGGCACCAAGGGCAGACCCACCCTCTTGGCTATCTCTTTGGTCTTTATCTTGTCCCCTATTAGCTCCAGGGTGGCCGGGGAAGGGCCTACGAACTTTACCCCACTCTTCTGGACGATCTCCGCGAACTTGGGGTTTTCGGAAAGGAAGCCGTAGCCCGGATAGACCGCATCGGCCCCCGAGATCTCCACAGCTGACATTATCCTAGGAACATCCAGGTAACTCTGGGATGGCTCCGGAGGCCCTATGCAGATCGCTTCGTCGGCAAGCCTTACATGAAGGGAGTCCTTATCGGCTTCCGAGTAAACGGCAACCGTTTTTATTCCCAGCTCCCTGCAGGCCCTTATCGCCCTGACCGCGATCTCTCCCCTGTTCGCTATCAGAACCTTTTTGAGCATCTAAGGAATTATCTTACCAGATGGGAAAACTCGGTCAGCGTACCGCAGATTAGGTCCACCTCCTCGTCGCTCAAGTACGGATGAACGGGTATGGAAAAGACCTCTTTCCTGAACTTCTCCGCGTTCGGGGTCGGGAGATGCTCCGATCCTCTGAGCTCGTGAAGAAGGTAGGTGTAGTAAACCCTCGCATCTACACCCTTTTCCTTCAACCTTTCCAAGACCTTTTCTCTCTCTGGATACCTGAGGGTATATAGATGGTAAACGTGGTAGCTATCGGGTCTCTCCTTGGGAAGCTCGAATATCCCCTCGAGCCTGCTGGAGTACGTTTTCGCTATCTCCCTTCTGCGCTCGTTCCTCTGGGGTAGCTTCCTCAGCTGCAAAGTTCCTATAGCAGCCTGAAACTCCGTTATCCTCACGTTGAAGGCGGGGTGATCTCCGAAGTCTATCCACTGTCTTATCTTCTTTGCGATCTCTGGGTCGTTCGTTGTCAGCGCTCCCCCTTCTCCCATGGGAACGTTTTTAGAAGCATAGAAGCTAAAAGCCCCCACATGCCCCCAGGCTCCGGCCTTCCTCCCTTTAAGCTCGGCCCCGTGGGCCTGGGCTGCATCCTCTACCACGTAGAAACCGTACCTATCCGAAAGTTCCATTATCCCTTCCATGTCGGCCATGCCCCCGTAGAGGTGGACAGGCATGACCACCTTCGGCTTGAACTTTTTAACCGCGTCCTCGAGCTGGTTAATGTCCATGG
>WFPN01000326.1 GCA_015487535.1 Aquificaceae bacterium | reverse complement strand
TCACGTTCGGGTTCTCGTCCTCAATAAGCCTTTCAAGTATGCTCAGCGCCTTTTTTGTTTTCACGTTCGCTAGTATGTCCAAGGCGAACTTACGCATGTTGTAGTCTTCGCTCTCTACGAGCTTTTCCGACACAACATCGAGACAGGCGTCTCCCTTCGAAGAGAGTATATCTATCGCTGCCTGCCTAAGTTTGGGCTCCGGATAATCGAAGAACTTGATTACTTTATCGCACAGCACCTTTGGATCTCCACTGTAGGAGAGGAGGAAGTTCTTCCCAGCTTCGAGAACCGCCTTGCTTTTCGAAGCGACCACCGCCTCAACCACGGCATCCAAGACTTCAGGGTCTTCTTCACCCTCCAAAGCCAAGATAGCCTCCCTGACCTCGTTCTTATCCTTGGAGCTTAGCTTCTTAAGTATGTCCTCCTTCATACCGCCCTCTCCTTTATTTTACGAAGGTGTCTCTTTATGGCAGAAGCTATCTTGTAAGCTGGCAGGATCTCCATAGCCGCCCCTATCTCCTTCGCCGCTGCGGGCATGCCGTACACAACCGCCGTCTCCTCGGACTCAGCTATAGTTATGCATCCCCTGTTCTTCATCTTTAAGAGTCCCTGAGCCCCATCCCGACCTATGCCGGTAAGCAGGACCCCTATAGCGTTGGGGCAGTAAACCTCCGCCACCGAATCGAAGAGGACGTCCACGGACGGGTAGTATATGTAACTGTCGTCTTTAAAGAGCTTTATCTTCTTCTGGGGAGTAACCTTCATGTGCCAACCACCCGGGGCCAGGTACCCGTAACCCCCTAGGACGCTCTGACCGTGGGAAGCGTGGAAGAACTCTATCGGTGTGTACTCGGAGAGCCTTTTTGCAAGGGAAGGGGTAAACTGAGGCGGCATGTGCTGAACCACCAGGTAAGCGGTCTCATCGTCCACCTCACAGTCCTGGAGTATGTCTATCAGCGTTGCCGGTCCTCCAGTAGATATACCTATCGCTACCACGAACTTGGCAAGACCCCTCTTCGTGGGATGGAACGAGGCCTTTGCAAATCTCCTGGAGGGCTTCTTGGCAAGGATTCTGAACCTCGAACGGTAGGCTTCCTTTACCTTAGCGATTATCTCGTCCGCCACCTTGTGTATGTCAAGGGATATGGTTCCGGAAGGCTTTGGGACGTAATCGAAGGCCCCCATATCGAGAAGCTCCATCGTGATGGGAGCCTCTTCCGTGGTGAGCGAGGAGACCACAACCACAGGAACCGGGTTCTCCTCCATTATTATTCTCAGCGCCTCTTTGCCGTCCATGACGGGCATGTTTATGTCGAGGGTTACCACATCCGGCTTGAGTTTTGCCACCTTCTCCACAGCTTCCTTTCCGTTGCGGGCCGTGTCTATAACCTCTATCTGGGGATCGCTCTCCAGGATCTCCCTCAGAGCTTTACGCATAAAGGCGGAGTCATCCACCACGAGAACCTTTATCTTGTTCATTTGAGAACCTCGAGAACGTAAACTATACTGCCGTCCCCCAGTATTGTTATACCGCTTATCTCTTCGGAGGTCTGCAGAACCGAGGGGACGGGCTTTACAACGGTGTCTATGGTGCTCAGGACCTCGTCCACCACAACGCCTTTAGAAAGGGAGTTGTCTATAAGTAAGGTCAGGGTTCCGTTCGCTGTGCTCTTAACTCCCAATCTCTCGTTTATGAAGTCCAGCTCGAGAACCTTTCCGCGGTGGTAAACCACCTTCACACCCTTGAGGCTTTTGACCATCTCCCTGCTTATCCTGAAGACCTCACCCACATCCTCCGCAGGTATGCCAAAGGTAACTTCTCCTATGCGCACGAGGAGTATCTTCCTTATGGCGAGTGTGAGGGGAAGTATGAGCCTGACCGTAGTTCCCAGAGACTTCTGCGTCTGGAGGCTCACCTCCCCTCCGAGCTCTCTTATTGTATTTGCCACAACGTCCATACCCACTCCTCTTCCGGAGAGCTCGGTTGCCTGATCTTTTGTTGAGAAGCCCGGCTGAAAGATTATCTGGAGGATCTCCTCCTCGCTCATCTGGGAGAGCTCCTCTTCCGTATAAAGACCCTTCTCGATGGCCTTCTTGCGAACCTTCTCAACGTCGATGCCTCTCCCATCGTCGGAAACCTCTATCACAACGCTCCCGCCCTCTTGGAAGGCCCTTATCCTTATATGTCCTTCTATCGGCTTGCCTAAGGATTCCCTCTCTTCAGGCGTCTCGATGCCGTGGTCTATAGCGTTCCTCACAAGATGTATCATCGGCTCCGCTATCTTCTCTATTATCACCTTGTCGAGTTTGGTCTCCCCACCCTCTATATCTAGCTTGACCTTCTTGCCCAGAGTCCTAGAAAGGTCCCTCACGAGCTTCGGGAAGCGCTCGAACAAGGTGGAAACCGGAACCATTCGCATCTCCAGGATGGTCCTCTGAAGGCTGTCCATCAGGCTCCTGAACCTGTGCATGTTGTCCTTGAGCTCCTTGGCCGCATCTGGAACGCCGTAGAACTTCTGGAGCTTGTTGGCAAACAGGTATATCCACTCCTTGAAAACCGAAAGCTCCCCAACTATGTCCATAAGATCCTGGACTACGCCTTCCTCTATCTTCAGGTACTTGCTCTTGCTTACGTACTTGGTGGCATCGAAGGCTTTCTTCTCCTCCCTCTTGGCCTCAGCGCTCTTGTTCTCCACCAGCTTCTGCAGGTCCCTGGCGAGCTCTTCTAGGTTCTCACAGAACTCTTTGAAGTCCACGTTTCCGAAGGAGTTTTGAAGGTCCTTAACCTTCTTGTTCAGATCTTCAAAGCCGAGCTCCTTGGTTACCTTGTAAAGGGTTACCAGAGAGCGCCTGAAGAAGTCCTCCTCCTCCTCAGTCAGCCCCTCCTTCGTGCAGAGCTCCCTGTAAACGGGAACGTACTGGGAGGCAACGTTCAAAAGCGCAGATATATCGGAGGGAAGTCCCTCCCCCTGTTTTAGCTCCTCCTTCTTCTCCACGCTAGAACCGAGTTCTTCCAGGAGCTGAAAAACATCCTCTGCGTCCTCTTCTTTGCCTTCGGAGAAGGCCAGGAAAAGGTCATCCAGCCTGTCCACGAGCTCTTGTAGTATCTCTACCTGCCTCTGGGAGAGTCCTATGCCCGTGTCCCTTGCCTTCTGAAGGACCGTCTCGGCCTTGTGGGTTATCTCGTGTATGTATTTGAGGTTTGGTTCCTCTCCGTAAGAGAGTATAAGCCCCGTGTTCCCCTTGAGGGTGTGGAAGCTCCTGAAGACATCGTTTATAAGCTCCAGGCTTCCCGGATCGCTATACAGCTCTTCCAGAGACTCCCTAAGTCTGGAGAGTATCTCCTCTGTCTCGAGCTTGTAGTTCTCTAAGAGTGCCTGGGGGACTTCCGCCTTCTTCTCGGTTGTCTCTTCCTTCTTCTCCTCCTGCTTTCCTTCGAGGACCTCTATCTCAACACCGTCCTCTAGTATGAACTCCAGTATCTCCTTTATCTCGTCTAAGGATCTGTCCGTTTCTAAAAGGACGTCCGCCTCGAAGCGATGCTCATCGGTAGGCTCCTCGTCCGGCGCCGGTATGTTCTCCTTGATTATCTTTACATCAGCCTTACCAAGCTCCTGTAGATCCTCTATGTAGAACCTGGGGTCTATCGCCCTTTCGAATACACTCTTTCCGAGCCTGAACTTTATAAGGTACTTCATCTGACGACCCTCTTGACCACCTTCACAAGATCCTCAGGTTTGAAGGGCTTAACAATCCAACCGGTCGCGCCAAGCCTTTTGGCTTCCTCCTTTTTGCGGGCTTCGGTCTCCGTAGTCAGCATAAGGACGGGGGTTCTCTTGTTCATCTCCCTGAACTCCTTAAGGAACTGAAGACCGTCCATAACAGGCATGTTTATGTCGCTTATAACGATGTCGTAGGTGTTCTTCTTAGCGAGCTGAAGGGCTTCCTGCCCGTTCTCTGCGGTATCAACGGTGAATCCTTCGGACTCCAGAGCCATCTTCACCAGGTTCCTCATCGTTGCCGAGTCGTCCACAGCAAGGGCCCTCTTCATGCTCACACCTCCTAAAAGAGCTCTATGTCCGTTTCCGCATCCTCAACCTTCTGACCGACAACGTCCTCAGAGTGGTCCAGGGT
>WFPN01000325.1 GCA_015487535.1 Aquificaceae bacterium | reverse complement strand
CGTTCTCCTGGGGATCGTACCTTTTAAGATCGGAGGTCCTTCCGCTCCACTCGAGCCTCGGCCCCTCACCCTCTAAGAACTCCACCCTAACCCCGAGGGCCTCCAGGGGAACCAAGATGTCGGAGAAGATTATTATCGCATCCACGCCTAGGAGTCTCAGGGGCAGCAGGGAGACCTCCACAGCGAGGTCCACGTTCTTGCAAAAGCTTAAAAAGTCTTCCTCGCGGGCTCTCAAGTCCCTGTACTCCCTCATGTACCTTCCCGCCTGGCGCATGAGCCATACCGGGAAGCGCTCGACCGGATCCTTTCTGATAGCTCTGAGAAGCAGGTCGTTCTTCATGAGAGAAGATTATATGAGATATATCCTTTCTGCAGAGTGAGCTTCGGGTTTATAGTTTGAACTGGTATGCTGAAGAAGCTGAAGGAGATATTTTCGAGGAAGGAAGAACCCCAGAAGGCCGAAGAGGTTCGGGAAGAGGTAAAGGAAGAGACCAGTGAGGTTAATGAGCATCCTCAAACCGAAGAGAAGGAGGAGAAGAAGGTAAGGCCCCTTACACCACAGGAGCTGGAGATATTCAAGCAGGGCATGGGTATAACACCCCACAACTACTGGACCTGGGCGGGCAGGACGAAGAGTTTTAAACTCCTGACAGACGGCGAGTACGTCTGGGTCGAAGGCTTCGAAGACCACATAGGAAAACAGCTTCCACTTACCCAGCAGAGGGCCTGGAGCTGGGAGTTCATAAAGCGCAGGCTTCAGGATTTCGGGGGACAGGGTTAAAATACTTCCCCATGACGGAAGTTTTCAAGGTAAGAACCACGAAGCACACCAGCATGGTGAACATAACCCCTCAGGTCAGGGATGTGGTAAGGCGTTCCGGCATCAAGGAGGGCCTTTGCGTAGTTTACGTTCCCCATACGACCGCCTGTGTATTCATAAACGAAGGTGCCGATCCGGACGTGGTTAAGGACATAGCCTACATGGTTGAAAGGCTGGTACCCTGGAGCGATCCCAACTACGAACACGGAGAGGGGAACTCGGCGGCCCACATAAGGAGTGCCATAATAGGTAACTCGAGGATTATCCCTGTGGTGGACGGAGAACTTACCCTCGGGACATGGGAGGCCATCTTCCTGGCCGAGTTCGACGGTCCCAGGGAGAGGAAGGTTATAGTTAAGGTTATCAAGGAGGAGTAATGGAAACTATCCTCGCTTTCCTAGTGCTTGTCGGATTTCTTATATGGTTCCACGAGCTTGGACATTTCCTCTTTGCAAAGCTCTTCGGCGTCAGGGTGGAGGTGTTTTCGGTTGGTTTCGGGCCGGCCCTGGTGGCTAAGAGGTTCGGCGAGACCATATACCAGGTGGCCGCCATACCCCTCGGCGGGTACGTGAAGCTCTACGGAGAGGAGGAGAGGCTCGAAGACCCAAAGGCGTTCTCCTCCAAACCCAACTGGCAGAAGATACTGATAGCCTTCGGAGGACCCCTGTTCAACATAATCCTGACGGTAGTTCTGCTCACCGTGGTCTTCACAGCTGGGGTGGAGGTTCCAAAGTACGCCAAAGAGCCTGCGGTTGTAGGCTACGTGGAGGAAAACTCCTGGGCGAGCAAGGTAGGTATAAGGCCCGGAGACAGGATAATCAAGATAGGTGATGTGGAGATAAAGAGCTGGGAGGAGATAAGGCAGGCGGTTCTCAAGAACACCCTCGAAGGTGAGAGGAAGGTAAATATCCTCATAGAGAGGAACGGAAAGCTCATAACGCTGGAAGCTACCCTGCCAAAGCTCGAAACCGGACAGGAGAGCCTGGGCATAAACCCCCCCTTAGAACCTGTTGTGGGAAGGGTCTTCGAGAAGATGCCCGGGGTGGGACCAGCCCCCGCGTACCAGGTGGGTATAAGACCCGGAGACAGGATATTGGAGATAAACGGTGTTCCCGTGAATAGCTGGTACGAAGCTGTCAAGCTGATAAGGGAGAGCAAAGGAGAACCTATAAAGCTGAAGCTAAAGCGTGGAGACGAGATACTGGAGAAGGAGGTCGTCCCGGCCCTCCATCCCAAGACCAAGCTCCCCGTTCTCGGTATAGCCCCAAGGGTGGAGACGGTAAAGGAATCCTATCCCGTTGGTGAAGCGGCCCTTATGGCACTCAATAGAACAAAGGAGCTTTTCCTCCTGACCTTTGAGGTTCTTGGAGGGCTTATCACCGGAGCTGTTTCCATAAAGACCTTAGGGGGACCGATAGCCATAGCCCAGTTCGCAGGGCAGGCGGCGCAGAGCGGAGTAATACCTTACCTGTCATCCATGGCCTTCATATCACTACAGCTAGGTATCTTCAACCTACTCCCCCTTCCGGTCCTGGACGGTGGGCTGATACTCCTCTTTCTAATTGAAAGTATCCGCAGGAGGCCGCTACCAGATAAGTTCAAGGAGTACTGGCAGAAGGTGGGTTTTGCCTTGATAATCTCACTGATGGCCTTCGTGGTCATAAACGATCTGCTCCGTCTTGTAGGAAAATAGTTATGAGGAGGTGTGAGGATGGGTTTTGAGAAGATACCCCCTGGGAAGAACCCTCCCGAGGACATATTCGTAGTGGTCGAGATCCCTCAGGGAAGCGGTATAAAGTACGAGGTGGACAAGGAGAGCGGTGCCGTCTTCGTGGACAGGTTCCTCTTCACAGCCATGTACTACCCCTTCAACTACGGCTTCATACCCCAGACCCTGGCGGACGACGGGGACCCTGTCGATGTTCTCGTGATCTCGAGGGAACCGGTCGTTCCAGGATCGGTTATCAGATGCAGGCCGATAGGCATGCTTGAGATGAGGGACGAGGAAGGCATAGACACCAAGCTCATAGCGGTGCCCCACTCCAAGCTCGACCCCTCCTACGATAAGATCAAGACGGTGGACGATCTTCCTCAGGTTATCCTCGACAGGATAAAGCACTTCTTCGAACACTACAAGGAGCTCGAACCGGGTAAGTGGGTGAAGGTGGAGAGCTTCAAAGGTGTCCAGAGTGCCATAGATGAGATCAAGAAGGGAATAGAGAACTTCAAAGCGAAGGCATGAACCCCGAGGAGATACTGGAGCAGGGAAGGAAGGTAATAGAGGAGGAGATTAGAGGCTTAGAGAGGCTTAAGGAGAGCCTGGACGAGAACTTCGTCAAAGCTGTTGAGATACTGCTCGGGTGCAGGGGCAAGGTAATACTGACGGGAATAGGCAAATCCGGGCACGTGGCCAGGAAGATAGCCTCGACCCTCGCTAGCACGGGAACGCCCGCCCACTTCCTCCATCCTTCGGAAGCCCTCCACGGGGATCTGGGAGTGATAGACAAGGGCGACGTGGTGATAGCCATATCCAACAGCGGAGAGTCGGGGGAAGTACTGGCCCTTGTACCCTACCTGAAGATGCTGGGTATCCCCCTGATAGCCGTAACCAACAGGCCCGATTCCACCCTCGCCAAATACAGCGACGTCCACCTCTTTCTGAATGTGGAAAAGGAAGCGTGTCCCCTACAGCTCGCACCCACCACCTCATCGACGGCAACCCTCGCCCTCGGGGACGCGATAGCCATGACCCTCCTGCGGCTAAGGGGCTTCACAGAAAGAGACTTCGCCCTAAGACACCCTGCGGGAGCCCTCGGAAGGAGGCTCAGGCTGGTCAGAGACCTCTACCACACCGATGAGGAGCTGCCCCTTGTGAGAGAAGATACCCCCATGCAGGAGGTTATCCTGGAGATCACATCCAAAGGGTTCGGAGCGACCGCCGTGGTGAACGATGAGGGTAAGCTCACCGGGATAATAACCGACGGGGACCTGAGGAGGTTCGTAAAGAGAGGGGGGAGTTTTGAGAGGAGCGTGGCAAGGGATGTAATGACCACAAACCCCAAAACCGCAAGGCCGGAGGAGATGGCACTTGAGGCTCTAAGGAGGATGGAAGAACACAAGATAACCGTCCTGATAGTGGTCGATGGAGACAACAGACCGGTCGGCATAATCCATCTCCACGACATACTCAGAGCCGAGATAAACCTGTGAGCCGGAGGTTTCCTACCAGGTCAGGACCCTGCCCGCACTTCCGAGTGAGGGGAGTGCCTGGCTGGGAGTTAGGAGTGGAAGATCGAAGGCGAGGTCTTCCTTGCTCATTCCGTTCAGCTCAAGGCTCTGGAGACACCCTATGAACTGGACGCCGTTATCCTGAGCGAGCTCCATAAACTCTTTTACGCTCTTGCCCCCTTCAACAGGGTATATCTCCTCGGCAACTCCCTTCTTCAGGAGTAAGGTGGCCGGTCCGGTGAAGTACATGACCACGTTCATCTCGGATGCGGCCGCCGTAGAAGCCAGGAAGAAGGCGGATGGCAACCTCTTGGGGTTCTCCGGTCCGGTTACGAGTATTATCACGAGATCCGCTGGCTTTTGCTCCATGATATACCTCCTTTTTAGGTTTTCACGATATTTAAATATAACGATTTCCTCAAACAAGTTCTCCTTAGCTTTTTGTGATATAATCTTTCAGCCGAAAAGGAGAAAAGGAGAATGGAAGGCGTAAGCTACAACCACGTGCTTTTGGGCCTCGTAGCTATGGGCATATCTTTACTGCTCGTTCTCCTGGGTGGCAAGCCTTCCGTCAGGCCGACCAAGTATCAGGCCCTTTTGGAAGGTTATCTCAGGTTCGTAAGAGGTATGCTCCTCGACAACATAGGGGAGCAGGGGCTCAGGTACACCCCCCTCATAGCGGCGATAGGCCTGTTCATATTCTTCTCCAACCTCCTCGGTATGGTTCCCGGCCTTGAGGCCCCAACAGGGAACATGAACACTAACCTCGCCATGGCGATAATAGTTTTCCTCTTCTACAACTTCGAAGGTATAAGGACCAACGGTTTGGGATACTTCAAACACTTCCTCGGACCGATCAAGTTTCTCGCCCCCTTCTTCGTTGTGGTAGAGATAATCTCACACATAGCGAGGCCGATAACCCTTTCCTTGAGGCTTTTTGCTAACATGAAGGGGGGAGCGATTCTACTGCTCGCCCTTGTGGGAATAGCTATAAAGAACCCCTTTACGATGGCCCTCTCACCGGTGGCTCTGGTATTCATAATAGCGATAAAGTTCCTGGCGGTGTTCATACAGACCTACGTTTTCATGATACTCTCGGTCGTTTACCTGGCTGGGGCCGTCGTGCACGAGGAGCACTGATATGAAGATAACCCTTGTGCTTACCGATTCTTCTGCCGAGTGCAGGAAAGCTCTCGAGTGGTTGGCAAAGTATGAGGACATGTTTTCCGCAGAGGTTGATGTCTTCGTTATACTAGAGGACATATACAGGCTCGAATCTGCGAGCGTCTCCCTTGGCGTTCCCCTTCCCCCGGACACCGTCAAGAATGCCAAGGATAGAACGAAGGACAGGATCAAAAACCTGTGGAGACACGTGAAGGGAGATGATGAGGCGAGCATAAACATAGAGGCCGTTGCCGGTGAGATAAAAGAGGAGATCTTGAGGTTTACAAGAGAGAGGAAGCCTGACATGATACTCTGGGGCTGCCAGCCCACGCCCGATCTTTGCAGAGTTATAGACGAGATAGATATTCCATCCCTGATAATAAAGTGAAAGGAGGTAAGCAATGAAAGGGAAGGCTCTCGCATTTATAGCAGCTCTGACACCCGCCCTGGGATTCGCCGCAGAGGGTGCAGCTCAAGGTTCCTCCGATAGGGCACTGTTTTACGGACTGCTCGCACTTGCTGCGGGACTAGCGATAGGCCTCGCCGCCCTCGGAACCGGTATAGGTATGGGACACGCTGTCAGGGGAACCCAAGAGGGCATAGCGAGGAACCCCAACGTGGGTGGAAGGCTTCAGACGATAATGTTCATAGGTCTTGCATTTATAGAAACGCTGGCCCTTTACGCACTTCTGTTCTCCATAGTCTTCGTATTCACAGGTATATTCACTGGTAAGGCGGGCTTCTAATCCCCGCCTTCCTTTAACTCAGGAGGAAGGTTATGGCTACGGAAGGCCTGAAGCCTCACATATCGATAAAGAAGAAGAAGAGAAAGAGCGGCTTCCTCGCCAGGATGAGCACGAAGTCTG
>WFPN01000324.1 GCA_015487535.1 Aquificaceae bacterium | reverse complement strand
GCATCGTACTCTTTGTATCGTGAGTTTATCTTCAGGGCGCTGTAAGGTATATTTCCGAGCCCTCTCCACTCGAACTCCTTCCTGAGCTCAAACACGTCCGCCACGAGTCTCTGGGCTTTTACATTACCCTCGTAACTTACGAACCTGCCGTACTGGTTCTCAACCACCGCTCTGCGGTCCTTCAGCTGCCTCAGTATCATGAGAACGGACTGGAGAACATCCACGGGCTCGAAACCGGATATCACCACAGGCTTTTGGAACTCCTCGGCAAAGTAGTGGTAGGGTTTTGTTCCGATTATCACGCTCACATGACCCGGACCTATGAAGGCGTCTATCCTCACCTTACCTATCTCCCTTATCTCGGGGGCGTTCAGTATGTGCTGTATCGCTGCGGGAGTTATCACATGGTTCGAAACTACCGAGAGGTTTTTGAGCCCGAGCTCCTTAGCCTTCCTTATAAGTACGGCGGTCTGAGGGGTTGTCGTTTCAAAGCCTATGGCGAAGAAGATCACCCTCCTGTCAGGGTTCTCTATAGCTATCTTCAGGGTATCCAAGCAGGAGTAAACCATACGAACGTCAGCTCCCTCGGCCCTAAGGTCCAAGAGACTCTTCCTTCTCGATCCCGGAACCCTGAGGAGATCTCCGTAAGAGCAGAGTATAACGCCAGGGTCTCTGGCAAGCTCGAGGGCGAGATCTATCCTCCCCATAGGCATGACGCATACGGGACATCCGGGCCCGTGGACGAAACAAACTATGCCTTCAAGCAGCTGGTCTATTCCGTACTTCATTATCGAGTGGGTGTGCCCGCCGCAGAATTCCATTATGTGAACGGGAAGGTCAAGGTCCTTAGCTTCTCGCTCTATCAGATCTACGAGCTTCCTTATTCTGTCCGCGTTTCTGAACTCAGCCCTCAGGTCTATCTTCATAAAGGGCTTCCTCCTCGAGCTCCCTGACTATCTCCTCAAAGAGCTCCAGACTCTTCAGTGCCTCCTCCTCATCGAGCTTCTCTATGGCAAAGCCCACGTGAACCAGCACGTAATCCCCTATACTCACCTCCTCCTGCAGCAGATCCAGCGATACCCTCCTCCTAACTCCCATAGTATCTACCACAGCTGTCCCGTCCTCGGATATCTCTACGACCCTGGAAGGTATGGCGAGGCACATAACTTACCTCCTTTTGTGAACGATCATTCATTAATATACCTTTTCAGGAGTAACGATCAAGGCTTTTCTTTATTTAAGACCTCTTCCTTCGAGAACCTGTAAACCCTCCCGCAGAAACGACATACCACCTCGGCAGGTCCCTTCTCGAAAACCTCCTCGAGCTCCTCCTCTGTAAGGAGAAGTAAGCTCGACTTGGCCACGTCTTCGTCGCAGGGACAGTAGTACTCAACCTCCTTCAAGCCTATCAGCTGAGGGTCAAGGTCCTTAAGGATGGCTACCGCTATATCCTCCGGTCGGCTACCCTTTTCCATCAGCTCCGTGACGGGGGGAAGCTCCCTAACCCTTCTTTCCAGAAGATCTACAACCCGATCGCTTATACCTCCAAGTGTCTGGACGAGAAAACCCCCAGCGTGTTTTACACTCCCATCCTCGCCCACCAAGACCCCTATTCCGACAGCCGAAGGTATCTGCTCCGACTGTGCGAAGTAGTAAGCGAGGTCCTGAGCTATCTCTCCCGAAACTAGGGGGACCACGCTCGTGTAGGGCGTACCCATCCTAAGCTCCTTTACCACGGTCAGGGTTCCCTTGCTTCCGACTATCTTTGAAACGTCAAACTTCTTTCTCCCGTCGGAGACCTTGGTGAAGGTCTCCACCTGGGAGTTCTCCACAAAGCCCCTCACCCTTCCCTTGCCATCGGCCTCTGCGTATATGGTTCCTATTGGGCCGTCCCCCTCTATCTTCAGAAGAACCTTCTGGTCTGTGGCGTGCTTTACCAAGGATGTGAGAAGCAAGGCTCCCACAAGGGCCCTTCCCAGCGCCACGGTAGCGCCGGGAGACAGGTTGTGAACCCGTCTCGCCGTCTCAACGGCTCTGGTTGCCTTAACTACGTAAACCCTGGCCGGTTCCCCTTTCGGAACGGCCACCACCATGTAATCCCTGTCCTGAAAGTAGTTCTTGAGATCTTCCTTCGTCTGATCTCCGAGTTCCTTCTGAATCATGACTTATAAATATAGATTCTCACCTTCTTAACTTCAAAGTCCTCCTTCAGGGCAACTATGTGGGTAGGGTTATCTATAGGCTCGTTCTTGCTGACCCTATCGTTTACCCTGTCCAGGTAGTAGATATCGAAGTCTGGGTGAAGGCCCTCCCTGAACTCCTCCAAGGGGCGGACTTTTAGCTCCATGTCCGCCGTTCTGTAACCGTAGATTAGACCAAGAAGGAAGGAAAAGGATCTGCTCTTCTTGGAGTTTATAGGCCTCACAGAATTAAATTATATCTTCCTCTTCCTCCTGAGTATCGCGGGTATCTCCTCTTCGGGTTCTACTGGGTTTATGTTCTCCTCTGGAACGGCCTTCTTGAGGCTCTGGGGCTCTCTCTTTATTATCCTGAAGAGGTTCTCCTCTTCCTCCCTGCCGCTCTCAGCCTTATCGAAGTCAGTAGCGACCACGGCAACCCTGAGGAAGTTGTCCACACCCTCTTCGAGAACTGCACCGAATATGATGAGGGGCTCGTTGTGGGCCCTCTCCATGATGGAGTTTATGGCCTGCTCTACTTCGTTGAAGGGAACGTCCTCGGAAACCCAGAGGGTTACCAAGAGTCTTCTAGCACCCTCTATCGAGTTACCCTCGAGGAGCGGACTCGTTATGGCCTGAT
>WFPN01000323.1 GCA_015487535.1 Aquificaceae bacterium | reverse complement strand
TCGTTGTAGAGCCACTCGGCGGTCTCGTAATCCCCTTCGAGGAGGGCGGTCTGGGCTATGGTGGCGAGGAAGGTCCTCTTCGTGTAGAGGGGCCTCTCTATCTCTCCGCTGTCGAAGTGCTTTGCCTTGTAAGGGAAGCTCAAGTTCTTTATGACCTTTATCGAGTAATACTTCTTTATTGCCTTCTGCTGACGGGCATCCAGGGACTCGTACCAGTCCCAGAGGTCGAGGGCCTTCAGAAGGCCCCCCTTCTCACGGAATATCTGAAAGACCTTACCTATCATTCAGATAACTTATGAATAAGCTCAGGTATCTTCAAGCTCCCCCCGGAGGAACTTGTCGTAGGCGGAGAGGTCGAAGTATCCGTGTCCCGAAAGGTTAAAGAGTATGACCTTCTCCTCTCCGGTCTCCTTGCACCTGAGGGCCTCGTCTATGGCCTTCTTTATCGCATGGGAGGACTCTGGAGCGGGAACTATCCCCTCGGTTCTTGCGAAGGTCACCGCCGCCTCGAAGACCTCCGTCTGCTTGTAAGCCACCGCCGATATGTATCCCAGGTCGTAGAGCTTGCACACAAGCGGAGCGTCGCCGTGGTATCTAAGCCCTCCCGCGTGTATGGGGGGTGGAACGAAGTCGTGCCCCAGTGTGTACATCTTTATTAGGGGGGTAAGACCTACGGTATCGCCGAAATCGTACCTGTACTCACCCTTGGTCAAGGTCGGACAGGCCTCGGGCTCGACGGCTATCACCTCCAGGTTCGGCTTCTCTCCCCTCAGCTTGTCGGCGAGGAAGGGGAAGGAGAGTCCCGCGAAGTTGGAACCTCCGCCCACGGCGCCTATTACTACATCTGGGTAGAAACCGGCCTCCTCCATCTGCTTCTTAGCCTCTAGGCCTATGACGGTCTGGTGAAGGAGGACGTGATTAAGAACGCTTCCGAGGGAGTACTTCGTGTCTTCTCTCGTGGCTGCCTCCTCTATAGCCTCGCTTATGGCTATCCCGAGACTTCCCGGGTGCTCGGGATCCTTCTCGTAGAACTGCCTCCCTGCGTTCGTGTAGGGGCTCGGGGAGGGTATCACCTCTCCCTTCCAGGTTTCCATGAGGATCCTTCTGTAGGGCTTCTGGTTGTAGCTGACCCTGACCATATAAACCCTGCACTCGATATCGAAGAACTGGGTTGCGAAGGAGAGGGCGCTGCCCCACTGACCGGCTCCTGTCTCGGTGGTGAGCCTCTTGACCCCAGAGATCTTGTTGTAGTAAGCCTGGGCCACCGCCGTGTTGGGTTTATGGGACCCAGGGGGTGAGACGCTCTCGTTCTTGTAGAAGATCTTGGCGGGCGTTCCCAGATATTCTTCCAGGTTCTTTGCTCTATGAAGTGGTGTGGGCCTCCAGAGTGAGTAGATGTTTAGGACCTCTTCGGGTATCTCTATCCACTCCTTGTCGGAGACCTCCTGTTCTATTAGGGGCTCCGGGAATATTACGGCGAGCTTTTCGGGGGATACGGGTTCTTTTGTCTCCGGATCTAGGGGAGGCTCCAGTGGTTCGGGCAGCAGGGGGATTATGTTCAGCCACCTCTTGGGTATCTCTCCTTCCGGAAGGATGTACTTTCTCACGGCTTCAGCCCTCCTCTGATGTTTTCCTCATTTTAACTTGAAAAACACAGGGGCGGCATTAATTTTCTCTCCCATGAAACTCTGGGATCTCTACAGAGGAAGGGATTACAAGATAGAGCCAACCCTCGAGAGGATAAAGGAGGCGGCCGACTACGTAGGAAACCCTCAGAAGGATTTTCCGGCCGTGCTCGTCGGCGGTACGAACGGGAAGGGCTCTTCCTGCACCTTCCTCGAGAGGATACTGAGGGAGCACGGGTACAAGACTGGATGGTTCGTATCACCCCATCTGGTTGAGGAGAACGAGAGGTGGAGGATAAACGGTAAAAAGGTGCCTGGGGATGTACTTTCCACCTACGTTAAGGATCTTAAGAGGGTCTTTGAGAGGTTTGAGCTGACCTACTTTGAGGCTGCCACATTAATAGCGCTCCTTTACTTTAGGGATCAGAGCGTGGACGTTGCGGTCATGGAGGTGGGTATGGGGGGCAGATGGGACGCCACTAGAGTGTGCGAAGCTGCCGTTGTAGGTATAACGAACGTGGAGAGGGATCACACGAGAT
Organism: Aquificaceae bacterium; assembly: GCA_015487535.1. GTDB lineage: Bacteria > Aquificota > Aquificia > Aquificales > Aquificaceae > Hydrogenivirga. The sequence goes on along the minus strand of WFPN01000323.1, from coordinate 9,010 downwards.
GGCTCGGGAGGAACGTGGAGGAGATAGCCTGGGACAAGCTGCATCTCCACAGGGAAGGCGTTCCCCTCGTTCTGGGGAGCTCCAGGTACCCTCTCTACACTAAGGCCTTGGAGATGGGAATAGAGAACCCTATAACCGCGGGCCTGGATTACCAGTACAGGGGATTTTCTGAAAAGGGCAGTACGGTGCTAACGGATTACAGCTTTCTAGACCTGAACCTTCAAAGGGCCCCATTGGGGCTCTTAGGGAAGTGGCAGATAGACAACGCCTCATTCGCCCTGACCCTCGCCAGGCTCTTTACAGAGCTGGATGTTGAAAGGGTAAAGGAGGCCCTCCGTGAAACGAGATGGGAGGGCAGGATGGAGGTTCTGAGGAGGGAGCCGCTCCTTATAGTGGACGGATCCCACAACCCGTACGCTGTCGCAAAGGTGGTCAAGGAAGTCTTCAGGCTTTTCGGAGATATCTGGATCCTCTTTACAGGCCTCCTTGAGAAGGAGTGGAGACTCTCGATGGAGCTCATAAGGAGACACACAGACAGGATAATCCTTACCCAGGTGAGCCATTACAGGGGTGAACCTGTGGGAAACCTTTACAGCTACGCTAAAGAACTTGGCTTTAAAGAGATCGATGTCCTCGACACCCCGGCCGATGCGTGGCTCCTCGATGAAGATTTATGCGCGATCGGATCCCTCTACCTGGTGGGGGAGATTAAAGAAGCTGCGAGAGACTCCGTTATATAAAATAGGGAGAGGATGTACGTACTTTTCAAACAGCCGATCTTCGACAGGGAAGGGAACGTAGCCTTCTACGAGGTAATGCTTAAAGACATAAAGACCAGGAGGTTTCCTGAAGGACTCGATCCCCTGAAAGCTACCTCGATAACGATAAACATAGTTGCGGACGTAGGTCCGGAGAAGATAGGAAACGGCAAACTCGTTTTTATAAACGTTCCCTCCCTCTTTCTGGAAGCCACTATGTTCGAGCTGCTCCCACCCGAGCTCGTGGGTATAGAGCTTGTTGAGAACAGGAGCATAACCAACGAGCTCCTTAAGGCGGTGAACGAGCTCGTGGACAGAGGTTTTACCTTCTGCATAGACGATTTCGGCTTTGAGAAGGTGAACTACCTTCCCCTTCTGAACAAGTGCCACATGGTGAAGATAAACTGGAAGGAGATGGTTTACACGGACGAGGAGCTCACCGAGGTAATGGGGATACTAAAGGAGCTTAAGAAGGGGGTGGTGGCCAAGAACATAGAGAACGAGGCGGACTACGATAGGGCGAAGAAGGCGGGGGTGGACTACTTCCAGGGTTACTACCTCGCCAAACCCATCCCGATAAGGGACATAAGAAGCCTATACTTTATGAAGGACACCGTGATAAAGCTCTACGAGGCCTTAAAGAGGAGAGATCTAAAGAAGGTCGCCGATGTTATAGAGCAGGACGTGGGCGCAACCTACAGGCTCCTCAGGTTTGTAAAGTCCCTATACAGGGAGAGGGCGCACGACATAAACTCAGTTGAAGACGCCATATCGCTCCTGAGCCTTAACAACGTGGCGAACTTCACCCTCGCCCTAGCTATCACCGAGCTCTTCGCTGGTCACGAGGAGGAGGAGCTGATAAGGAGGTCTCTGCTGAGGGCAAGCCTCGCCGAAGAGCTGGCCAAGATTTACGCTCCCGGACTCGAGGAGAAGGCCTATATAACGGGCCTGTTCTCTCTAACGGACGAGCTGATGGGTGAACATCCCCAGGAGATAGCGAAGGAGCTCGATCTGGACGAGGACGTGATAGAGGCTTACGAAAGCAGGTACAACGAGCTTGGCCTCATCCTCTCTCTCGTCGAGCTTTTGGAGGAGTCCACGGACGATGATGAGATAATCGACAAGGTCGCTAAAATGCTCAAGACAACCAAGTCGAACGTAAGGGAGGCTATAAAGAACGCCAAGGAGATAACTAACCGGATAGCCTCGGTGGGGAGGAAGAAGGAGGCTACTCGGTAGCGTAACTGTGTAACCCCGGGAAGTATAGGTTAATAGCGAAGAAGCATATCAAAACGGTTATAAAGCCGAAGACGACCATCCAGGCCACCCTCTTTCCCCTCCAGCCCATCAATTGACGGGCGTGCAGGTAAGCTCCAAAGAAGAGCCACACGATCAGTGACCATACCTCCTTGGGGTCCCAGCTCCAGTACCCTCCCCAGGCCTCGTTCGCCCACGCTGCCCCGAGAATGATCGAGGCCGTCCATACTGGGAAGACTATAGCTATAGACTTGTAGGTGATCTCGTCCAGGACCTCCTTGGAAGGGAGGTACCTCTGGGCCCAGCTCTTGTCCTTGAAGTGTTCCTTTATCAGATACGCAACGGCTCCCCCGAAGGCCACCGTGAAGCCGGCGTACCCTATGAAGGCGGCCACCACGTGGATATAAAGCCAGTAGCTTCTGAGTGCGGGCATCAGGGGCTGTATATCATGAGAGGCCTTGAAGATAGCGTAGGCCGATGTGAAGAATATTAGAGGCACGACGAAGGCGCCTATCAACCTGAAACCGTACTTTCTCTCTATCAGAAGGTAAACGCTTCCTGCCACGAAACTCCAGAAGGTGAGAGCCTCGAAGAGATTGCTCCACGGCGGATGGAATACACCCATCTGATAGCTCTCTATCCCCCTCCTTATCATTCCAGTGAGGTTGAGCAGTAGTCCTAAGAAGAGTATCCCCGTAGCTGTCCTTCCGAGTATGGATTCCCTTACGAGGAGGTACGCAAGGTAAACTAGAGCGGCGAGCCCGTAGGCCAGCATGGCGGACTTGTACCAGAATACGTTCTCGTAAGGAAGGAGAGAAAGTCCTACGGACAGGAGTGCCCCTCCAAGGGCTAGGAACAGATCGGTTGGGAGCGCTACCCTCTTTTTCTCAACTACGATCTCTTTCATGGCTCAAATAATTTATTCCTTCTCCTGGGGTTTGACATCCACTTTTATCTCAACGGCCACCTCTCTGTGAAGCCTTATGGTAACAGTGTAGAGACCTATCTCCCTTATCGGATGGGGGAAGACCACGTTCTTCCTGTCTATCTCTATACCCTGCTCCTTGAGGGCATTCACCACGTCTGCGGCAGTAACCGAACCGAAGAGCTTTCCTGCCTCACCCACAGGCTTCTCTATCTGGACAACGACCCCTTCCAGCTTCTTGGCGAGCTCCTCTGCCTTCTTCTTCTCCCTCTCGAGCTTTCTCCTCTTCTGCTTCAGTATCTCCTGGACATGTTTTACGTTCCCTTCGGTCGCCGGCAGGGCGTAGCCTCTAGGTATGAGGTAGTTGTTGGCAAAGCCCCTCTTTACCTCTATGACATCTCCTAGGAAGCCGTAACCTTCCAGATCCCTCGTGAGTATCACCTTCATCTCCTTCCTCCTTTTGTTAGACTACAACGTAAGGCAGGAGTGCGAGCTGGCGAGCCCTCTTTATCTGAAGTGCGAGCCTCTTCTGATGCTTGTTGCAGAGGTTCGTCTGCCTCCTGGACTTTATCCTCGCCCTCTCGGTCATGAACTGCCTCAGCTCCTCGTAGTTCTTGTAGTCAGGCTCCTTCTTGTTCTCGCAGAAGTAACAAACCTTTCTCTTCGCAGGTCTCTTTATAGCCATCTCAAACCTCCTGAACGAGTTCTTTCAAGTAATCTAGGGAATCGACAGGATACCACCTGCTTATCCTGAGCTGCTTCAATATTTTAGCACCCTTTTCATCTGTGGGCATCTCCTCCAGGGCCGCAAGGATAAGGTTTCTGTACTGCTGAAGCTCCGGAGCGAGCATTATCAGATGAGAGCTGAGCTTCTCCTCGCTCTCGTATATAGGAACCACTGCCCTCCTTGAGAGGTCCGAAAGCTGCTCCCAAAAGTCCTTGTACAAGAACCCGTAGGGTGCCTCTCCCTTAGAAACGCCGCCCAGAACGCTCTGCCAGGACTCCCTGTACTCGAGGGAGTGCTCTATCCCGAGCCTCCTCAGTATCCTCATTCCCAGGTAAGTGGCGAACTGGTTCTCCACGCAGAGAACTTTGTTCCCGCTTATAGCTTCTAAGCTGGGCTGGGCATCCCTGTTTGCGATTATCACCACCTCGTCGTAGTTGTCGTTCCCAGCGACGGGGATAAAGCCTCTCTCCTCGTGTATCTTCAGGGCATCGAGCGGGTTCGAATAGGTCATGTCCACGTAGGGGAAGCTCTTGTAGTAGCACTCGAACTCAAAACACTGCTCCATCGTGAGATCAACGCCCACCTTCTCGGACAGGTATGTTATGAAGTAGAGCCAGTTTACCTTATTCTTGGTAGAGTCGTGGGGGCACACAGCAACCTTTATATGCATAGTCTTCTCCTAGAAGGGGATCTCATCGTCCTCGTCGAAGGGTTCTTTCTCTTCGAGGGCCTTTAGCTCCTCCTCTATCTTCTCGGGTGTGGGGATCTCTTCCTCCTCCACCTCCTCGATCCTGGGCTTCCTTATTATCCTCACAGCCTCGGCCACTATCCTCACCTTTGAGTAGTTCTTCCCGTCCTGTCCGGTCCACCTGTCCTGGGTGAGCCGGCCTTCTATCACGACCTGGTAGCCTTTAGACAGCCTGGTGGAGAGGTCCTCGGCCAGCTTGCCGTAGGCCTTAACATCGAAGTAGTGGCTCTCCTCCTTCCACTCCTCACCAGCCCTGTACCTTCTGTTCCAGGCCACGTTGAACTCCGTAACCGGACTTCCCGAGGGGAGGTATCTGATCACGGGATCGCTGGTCAGCCTTCCGATGAGGAGGACCTTATTTAGCACCCTTTATCACCTCGCTCTCCTTTATCTGGAAGTTGAGCCACCTTATCACGTCCTCGTTTATCTTCAGCTGGAAGTCGAGCTCGTTGGGTAGCTGTGGGTTCTCCGTTTTGTACTGAACCAGGAAGTACCTTCCGTGGTTGTAGTTCTCGATCCTGTAGGCCAGGGTCTTAGTTCCCCAGTCCTGGAAGTGGAGGATTTCTCCTCCCTTGGACTCAATGAACTTCTTGATCTCCTCGGCCCGCTGTTTAACCTCTTCCTCGGTCAGTGTGGGCTTGAGGACGAAGACGGTCTCGTAAAACCTGACGGTCTTGTAGTGCCTGTGCCTTGGCATCCTTTCACCTCCTGGTCTTTTGGCCCCCTCTTATCCTGAGGGAGCGAGGCAAACAAGTATTATAACTTGAACTCTCCCTCCATGACCTTCCTGTAAAAACCTTCCGGAAGGAAGGCGTACCTGTGCATCTCCTCCGAGTAGATCTTCGTATCAACCTTCACCTCACGGGCCGGCTGGCGGACGGCATGCTTTTTGGAGGCTATGGAGTAGGTCCACCAGTAGCCTGCGTATATGGGGACCACCGAGGTGTACAGATCGACTATCGGAAAGACCTTCTGGAGGTTCTTCTGGATTTTGACAACCATATCCAGGTGGTAGTGTATGGACTCTGTCTGGGCTGCGAAGATACCGTCCTCCTTCAGCGCCCTGTGAACGAACCTGAAGAACTCCTCGGTCGTCAGGACGTGGGCAAAACCCACAGGGTCGGTTGAGTCCACTATAACAACGTCGAACTCGTTCTCGTAGTCCTGTATGTACTTGTATCCGTCCTCGTTCACCACTATCGCCCTTGGATCGTCGAAGGAGCAGGATAGGGTTGGAAAGAACTTCTTGGAGACCTCGATAACCTCCTTGTCTATATCCACGAGAACCGCACGTTTTACGCACTCGTGCTTGAGAACCTCCCTAAGCGTTCCTCCGTCCCCTCCTCCTATTATCAGAACGTCCTCGGGGTTGGGGTGGGCATGTAAGGGGACGTGAGCCAGGTACTCGTGGTACATGAACTCGTACTTCTCATCGAGCTGGACCACACCGTCTAGAACTAAGAGCCTGCCGAACTCGGGAGACTCTAAAACCAGGATCTCCTGATACTCGCTCTTCCCCTCGTAGAGTATCTTGCTCACGGTGTAGCAGTGCCTTATCGGAGCGTAGGGATCTCTCTCTATAAAGAAGACGTCCTTCATCTTCTTCAAACCTCATACACATTATACAGTTTGAGAAAGTCTCCGAGGGAGAGTTGCTCCACCCTCAGGTTCGGGTCTATGCCCGCTTTCGAAAGGACCTCTTCGCTCAGCTTCTTCCTCAGCTTCTTCCTCCTCATGGAGAAGAGGCTCGTGAGGAAGGATTTGAACCTTTCGAGATCTATCTGGGGCAGTTCTTCTTTTCTCCTTATCCTTATAACACCAGAGTCCACCTTCGGAGGAGGAACGAAGAACCTTGGGGGAACGCTCATTATATACTCGACCTCGTAAAAGGTATTTAGAAATACCGAAAGCCAGCTTATATCCCCTTTCCCAGCCAGTTTGAGTGCAACCTCCTTTTGGAGCATGAACACACCGGCGGGGACGCATCCGTGGTGGAACACCACGTTCTCTATTATCAGAGATCCCATGTTGTACGGGAGGTTCCCTACGAGCCTTAAGTTCTCCCCGAGGGTGCAGAAGTCGAACTCGCTCGCATCTGCGTTGATCACCTCGAGCCTCGGGTCTTCTATCTTCTTTAGCTCGGTCACCATGTCTTCGTCCAGCTCAAGGACGTATAGCTTACCGATGGGTTCCTCGAGCAGAACCCTTGTCAGGTTCCCCGTCCCTCCACCTATCTCGATGACCGTATCCCCCCCTTCTATCTCGAGGGCTTGTGCTATCTTCTTCAGAACCCCTGAGGATTTGAGCAGATGCTGACCGTAAGATTTCTTGAGCCTCATTAGATATATAATTACTCAGATGTTTAAGAAAGTCCTCGTTGCCAACAGAGGAGAGGTTGCCCTTAGGATAATAAGGGCCTGTAAGGAGCTCGGTATAAAGACAGTAGCCATATACTCCGAGGCGGACGTCAGATCCCTCTACGTCAAGAAGGCGGACGAAGCCTACCTTATACCGGGAGATCCCATAAGGGCGTACCTCGACTACGTCCGTATAGTGGATCTCGCCCGTCAGGTGGGGGCGGACGCCATACATCCGGGATACGGATTCCTTGCGGAGAACGCGGACTTTGCGAGGTACTGCCGCAGGAGAGGGGTAACCTTCATAGGTCCCACACCCGAGCAGATAGAGATGTTCGGGGACAAGGTGAAGGCCAAGAAGGTCATGTCCGAGGCGGGGCTGCCTGTGGTTCCCGGAACACCGGAACCCCTGAACGATCCGGAGGAGGCCCTTCAGTTTGCAAAGGAGATAGGTTTTCCCGTTATGCTCAAGGCCGCCTACGGGGGCGGCGGAAGGGGTATGAGGGTGGTCCGCTCGGAGGAGGAGCTAAAGAGTGCCTTCGAGAGTGCCTACAGGGAGGCTGAGGCCTTCTTCGGTAAGGGGGACATATTCGTAGAGAAGTACATAGACAATCCCAAGCACATAGAGGTTCAGGTTCTCGGAGACAAGTACGGGAACATAATACATCTGGGGGAGAGGGACTGCTCAATACAGAGGAGGCATCAGAAGCTGATAGAGATAGCACCTTCTCCGGCCCTGGACAGGGATCTGAGGATGAAGATCCTTGGGAACGCTGTGCGTGCCCTTATGAGGGTCGGTTACGAGAACGCGGGGACCCTGGAATTCCTCGTGGATACCAAGACCGGAGAGTACTACTTCATAGAGATGAACACGCGCCTCCAGGTTGAGCACACCATCACGGAGACCATCACCGGCGTGGACATAGTGGAGACGATGATAAGGATAGCTGCTGGAGAGCCCCTTCCCTTCCTCCAGAGCGATATAACCTTCAGAGGATACGCTATCGAGTTCAGGATAAACGCAGAGGATCCTAAAAAGGGCTTTGCCCCCTCTCCGGGCAAGATAACCGCCTACTACTCCCCCGGTGGTCCGGGAGTCAGGATAGATGCGGGAGTCTATAAGGACTACATAATCCCGCCCTACTACGACTCGATGATAGCCAAGATGACGGTATGGGCCCTCACCTGGGAGAAGGCTGTGGCAAGATCGAGGAGGGCGATAGACGAGTTCATCGTAAGGGGAGTTCCCACAAACATACCCCTATATAGAGAGATCGTGAGGGATCCGGACTTCCTGAGGGGAGACTTCGGGGTCAGGTTCTTGGAGGAGAAGATCCAGAAGGGAGAGTACGACTTTGCCGTAGAGGGAGAGGTGGACAGGGAGGACATAGTCCTCGCAATATCGGCCGCGATAGCGGCCCACTACGGTCTGTAAACTATCCTCGCTGGCTCGCTTTTGGCCCCTGCACTGTTCACGCTGACTATCTCGTAAACAGTTTCTCTTTTGGGAAGTTCGTCCACATAGTAGTTGCTCACTATTGGCTCCGTAGTCAGGAGCTTTCCGTTTTTGTAAACCAGAAATCTGACCTCATCGTCCGGACCCCACCAGTAGAGGAAGAGCTTATCCCCCCTTACAACGTACCTGACGTCCTCCGGGGGTGCTGGCCTCGGGGGTTCGACCGGAGGTATCTCAACTATAGTAGGTTCACTATCAACCCTTCCCATCACCTTAGTCACCCCAACGATTTTTGGTTTTAGCCCCCTCTTGATCTCCATCTTCCTGCCCCTCACCTCGGCCAGGGGTTTGGGGATCAGCCTACCATCCCTGTATGGGTATAGCCTGTAGGTTCCCATCTCCTTGGCGATTATCTCCACCCTGTCGTCCTTCACCTCAACCTCAAGGGAGGGCCTGCCCGCTCCGGCTTCTTCCACGCAGCTCAGGATCTCCCTTCCCTTTGGGCCTGACACCTTGAAGCAGAACCTTGAGGGATCATCCCTGACTAAGAACCCATCTTTGGGTACAAAACCCTCCGCCTTCAGACCTTTGGTTTTGGGTATGAGGTAAACTTTGCTACCTATCCTCTTCAGTTCGTACTCGGGAGGAGGCAGGGGTTTTGGCGGTTTTTTGATACCACACGATAGAATTAAACCGAACTTTAAAAGGAGGTAAAGGATTTTAAATCTCCAACAAATCATCTTCAAAATGAATTATATCTCTTTTAAAATCTCCTTAACCTG
>WFPN01000322.1 GCA_015487535.1 Aquificaceae bacterium | reverse complement strand
TTCATGAGGAGTGCCGTCTCCTCAGTTATAGCCTTCTCGTAATCTTCGATCCTCGTCTTGTTAGTAGTTCCAACCTCCTTCAGCAGTGCTCCCGAAGCCCTCATTATGTCTGGGATCCTGAAGCTACCCCCTATCTCGACTAGCTCCCCCCTCGAAAGGATAACCTCTTTTCCACTCGCCAAGGTGTTGAGGATAAGATATACGGCCCCCGCGTTGTTGTTCACCACGAAGGCGGCCTCTGCCCCGGTGAGCTCCATGAGGTAGCTCTCTATATGGAAGATCCTCGATCCCCTCTCACCCGAGCACAGGTCGTACTCAAGGTTCGAATAACCTCCCGCTATCTCCGATATGTGCTCCAGGGCCTCCTCGTGAAGGGGTGCCCTACCTAGGTTCGTGTTTATAACCACCCCCGTCGCGTTCACCACCCTCCTGAGGCTCGTAGTAAGGAGCTCCCTTATCTTCTCCTCCACGTCCTCGTATATCGGATCCACCGAAGTTCTTCTCCCCTCCCTTATCTCCTTCCTGTACCTGTCCGTGACCTCCCTCGCCGCCTTCTTAATCACATCAGCGGGATATTTTCCCTCGAACCTGCTCAAGATCTTTGAAACCTGAGGTATCTGCCTTAGCAAGCGGTCCATAGGTGCTATTTTATTATCGTATGGGGTTTATTATCTTAGCCGGCTTGCTGGCACTCCTGATCTCCTGCGGAGCAAAGAAGGAAGGGGGCGATCTGGAGATAGGCGTTAGGGGAAAGGTAGAGCTAAGGTACGGGAGATGAGGTATGTCCTCTTCGCCACCGCTGGTCATGTGGACCACGGTAAGACGAGCTTGATAAAGGCCCTTACGGGCATAGACACGGACAGGCTCCCGGAGGAGAAGAAGAGGGGGCTCAGCATAGACCTCGGCTTCGCTTACCTGGACTTTCCTGAGATAAACACGAGGCTCGAGATAATAGACATCCCGGGGCACGAGAGGTTCGTAAAGAACGCCATAGCCGGCCTCTCCTCCGCTACGGGTCTTATGCTGGTCGTGGACTCGGCCGAGGGTGTAATGCCACAGACAGTTGAACACTTCAGGGTCGCAAGGAGCTTCGGTATAGATAGAGGGGTTGCCGTTCTCACGAAGATAGACAAGGTGGATGAGGAGACCCTGGAGATAGCCAGGGAGGAGCTGAAGGACTTTCTGAAGGGCGAGGGGGTCGAGCTGCCGATAGTCTGTGTCTCCTCGCATACGGGGAAGGGGCTGGACAGCCTTAGGAAGACCTTAAAGGAGATTGTGGAGAACTTCAGGGAGGAGAGAGCGGATAAGCCCTTGAGGATCCTCGTGGACTCAGCCTTCACCGTCAGGGGGCACGGAACCGTTCTGAGAGGTAGCTGCGTTGAGGGGAGTGTTAAGGAGGGGGACAGGGTCGTAGTGGAGCCTGTTGGCTTGGAGGCGAGGGTGAGGAGGATTCAGAACCATGGAGCCTTTGTGAAAGAGGCCGAGGCTGGGGAGAGGGTTGCCCTTAACCTACCCGAGGTGGAGAAGGATAAGGTGGAGAGAGGCTACTGGATCCTCAAGCCCAGGTCTTACGTTAAGGGTCGTGTGCTTCTCGTGAGGTCAGATGCAGATCTCAGACCTGGAAGGATATACTCCCTGTTCTTCGGCATGAGGGAGACTGGGGGCAGATTCAGGGGTGTGGTGGACGGGATTCACATCCTCAGGTTACAGGATGATGTGGTCTCGAGGAGGGGAGACAGGGTCGTGATCTTGGACTCTTCGGGAAGGCTCGTCGGTGGGGCGGAGGTGCTCCACCCGAGGGTGAAGATAACGAAGAAGAGCTTTATCAAAGAGAACCTGAAGCATCTCCTCGAAGGTTTCGAGATCTACCTCCTGAAAGAGCTCGGTCCGGAGGGCCTCGAGGGATCTTACTTCAGGAGGCTGACAGGATATCCCCCAGACTCCAAGATCCTCCAAGAAGAGGCCACTAAGGTTGGGGACAGGTTCTATTCCAAAGAGGTTCTCAAGAAGCTGAGAAATAAGCTCTCGACCTTCCTCAGGGAAGAGATGGGAAAGGGGAGCTTCGGGGTTGCAAAGGCGGAGGTGATCGAAAAGCTCGGGCTTGACCAGGATCTTCTCGACCATCTTCTCAGGGGCCTCGGGCGGTACAGGGCCGTGGAGGAGTACATCCTGGAGGAGGGAAGCGACAACATCATAGAGCATCCCCAGGTCAGGAAACTTCTCCAGGTCCTATCCGAAGGGTTCATGGAGGAGAGGGATATAATCTCCTCCGGGATCAGCAGGGAGGTTCTGGGGCTCGCGGTAAGGAGGAGGCTCGTCCACAGGATAGGGGACTACCTCTTCCTCTCGGATGAGTGGTTGGATAAGCTCGTTAGGGAACTCAGGGAGCTGGGAGGAGAGTTTTCCGTTCAGGAGGCGAAGAAGAAGCTCGGCCTCACCAGGAAGTACCTGATACCCCTTTTGGAGTACATTGACTTTTTAGGGCTTACAACAAGAGAGGGGGAAAAGAGGAGGTGGCGAGATGCTGAGGGACATAGACCTTAAGCTACTTGAGATATTCTGCTGCGTTTACGAGAAGAAGAGCCTGACCGAAGCTACAAAGTGCCTCCACGCCTCCCAATCCACCCTATCCTTCCACATAAAGAACCTCGAGAAACAGGTAGGACAGAAGCTCTTTTACAGGAAGGGAAAGGCTCTCGTTCCCACGACGGTGGCGGACAGGCTTTACGATTACGCGAGGGAGCTCATGGACTTCAAGCTCAGGCTCGTGGAGGACATAAGCAGGTTCTCGGGAAGGAAGGGAGGAGTGGTAAGGATAGGGGCGAGCAGCATACCCGGGAACTACATCCTCCCCGAGCTGGTAGGCGAGTTTGTGGATAGCTTCAAGGGAAACCTAAACGTTGAGATAGAGATAGGTGACAGCGCGAGCATCCACAGGGGTGTGGTCTCGGGGAAGCTCGACTTCGGAGTTGTGGGATATCTCTCGGAGAGGAAGGGGATAGAGTTCAAGAAGCTCTTCGAGGACAGGATCTGGCTTGTGGGAAATCCGGAGCTCGAGGAGAGGACCTACTCCCTGGAGGAGCTGAGGGGTTTACCTCTCGTGATCAGGGAGGAGGGTTCCGGAACCAGGAGCACAATCGAGGAGAGCCTGAGGCAGCACGGGCTTTCTTTGAAGGATATGAACGTCGTCGCGACCCTGGGGAGCAACTCGGCAATCCTCAGATTTCTGAGGAGGGTGAGGGCCGTGTCCTTCGTATCGAGTTACGCGGTGAAGGACGACGACTTCCTGCTCAAGCTAAGGGTGTCAAACTTCGGACCCGTTATAAGGAGCTTCTACCTAATCAGGGATCCCTCAAGACCCGTATCTCAAGCAGCTGGGGAACTGTTCGATTTCCTTCTGTTAAAATCTAAAACCTCGTTTGATTTTTAGCTTTCAGGTATTGAAAACTAAGCTTCGATTTTTTGAATATCAGAGAATTTGAATTTTATTATGTGGTTATTTAGGGATAATCGAATAATCATTGAGCCAAAACAACTTCT
>WFPN01000321.1 GCA_015487535.1 Aquificaceae bacterium | reverse complement strand
GAGCGTGTAAACAAAAAGCTCTCCAACGAGAACTTCCTCAAGAAGGCTCCCCCAGAGGTGGTGGAGAAGGAGAAAAGGATAAAGGAGGAGCTCGAGGAGGACCTCAGCAAGGTGGACAGGATCCTCGGCGTTCTCAGGAGCTGAGGAGTTCTCTGACGAAGCTCTCAAACTCCTCCCTCGAGACCCTCTTCCAGTAGCCGTGTCCGGGAAAGATCCATTCGAACTCAAACTCCAGTAGCCTCTCCATGGAGCGTTTTAGCTCCTCCCAGGAGTGCCAGCAGTAATCCTTAAAGGCTACAAGTTTTTTCCTCTTCCTGCTGTAAGCCAGATGGTCCCCGGTGAAGAGGTATCTGTTTCTGTAGAGTAGAACCATGTGCCCTCTGGTGTGTCCCGGCGTGGGTATTATCAGAAAGTCCTCTCCAAAGGGCACGGGCTCGAACCCTTCTATCAGTATCTCAGCGTCCGGAACGGCGTGGGAATCTTCCCTGTGAATTATCCTCTCTGCTCCGAACTCTTTCGCGTACCTCCAGGAGTCCGCCACATCGTCCTCGTGGGTTAGAAATATGTACCTCAGTCCTCCAAGCTCTTTTAATCTTTTGACGAGATGTCCGCTGAAGCGTGGAGAGTCCACGAGCCAGTTTCCCTCCGGATGCCTTATAAGGTAGCTGAGCGCCCCGTAAGATCTTCTGGAGGAGTAGCCTGTGAGGTAGATACCCTCCTCTATCCTTATCGGAAAGGTCTCATGGACATAGATAGGTACCTTTTTGGAAACGGTCCCTATTGCGGAAACTGGACAGGAGACGAGAGCCTGGAAGGATCTGAGCTCCTCTTCCTCGTCCCTGGGTTGCTTGACAACGCAGGCGGTATCCTCACCGTCTCCGAAGACCTCAGGCGCTATCGTCCTGCACACGGAACAGTCTATACAGCTCTCGTCCACGAAGAACTCTCCCTCTACGTTGCAGGAGAGCCTTCTCTTCAAACTCGCCATGGGTTAAATCTCGGACCCTCACCCACGGCAGGTTATGACTCAGCATATCCTGGGCAGGAGCTCCCCGGAAGGTGCCTCCATAAGCCTCTTCGCTCCGTAGGGTGTCTTTAAAACAACCCTCGCCTTACCCTTACCTACTACCCTTCCTATGACCTTTGCATCTCTCCCGTAGGGATGGGACCTTAAAGTTTCGAGGACGAGCTTCGCATGATCTGGAGCAACCGCAAAGACCACCATTCCCTCGTTAGCGAGGTGGGTCGGCTCAAAGCCAAGAAGCTCGCACAGGCCCCGAACCGGCTCCTTGACGGGGATCTCCTCCTCATCAACCTCTATCTCAACATCAGACTGCTCGGCCCACTCGTTCAGGACAGCCGCGAGCCCCCCTCTCGTAGGGTCTCTCATGGCGTGGACTTCCGCCCCCGTCTGGAGAATCTTCGCAATAAGATACCAGAGGCTCCTGCAGTCGCTCTCTATCGGGAGCTCGAACTCCATTCCCTCCCTCTCGGCGAGTATGCATGCCCCGTGGTCTCCAACTGTTCCAGAAACGATTATGACGTCCCCCGGCCGGAGGTTATGCGCTGAGAGCCCCTTTCTAACAACCTCACCTATCCCCGAAGTGTTTATGAATATCCTATCCACCTGTCCCTTCGGAACTACCTTCGTGTCCCCGGCGACGACCTTTACCCCGGTTTTACTCGCCTCCTCTCCCATACTCCTAACTATCTTCTCCAGACTCTCAAGTTCAAAGCCCTCCTCGATTATGAAGCCTACCGAAAGATAGAGGGGTCTTGCCCCCATGACCGCAAGGTCGTTGACCGTTCCCGCAACCGCGAGCTTACCTATGTCCCCTCCCCTGAAAAAGGGGGGAGAGACGGTGAAGGAGTCCGTGGTGAAGGCTATCTCCGAGCTCACACGGAGGATAGAAGCATCCTCGAGCCTGTTCAAAATATCGTTCCCCAAGTGCTTTATGAAGATCTCCTTTATAAGCTTCTGTGTTTCCTCCCCTCCGGAGCCGTGGGATAGAAGTATCCTCCTCATGTAGGTTATATTAAAGCCTCCTCCTATTATATTCCCATGTCTAACATGAATTTTATAACACTAATCCCTACGATCTTTTTAGGGGTTAGTAGAGGGTATAATCTTGTATGTGGGGAGGATAGCCCTCTTAAAGCCTTGGGAGACCTTTTGAAGGTCAGCCCTACTCATAGTCTGGGCGTTCTCTCCACATATAAGGTTATCCCTTCCCTCTCTATCCCTTATGAATTGCTGGGCCAAGTCTGTCTC
>WFPN01000320.1 GCA_015487535.1 Aquificaceae bacterium | reverse complement strand
CCCCTATAGGGCCGAGAGTCTTGAATATCTCATCCTTGTTGGGTTTGTCGGAGGAGAGGAGCTCCTCGAGCTTCGTAAGATGTCCTTCGAACTCCTTACCCACTATGACCTCTTCCGAGAGCTTGTTCGTATGACACTTTGAACACATGCTACTGAGCTGGCGTGCCCTCTCAACGAAGTTCATGCCCGCCTCCTGGGCGCCTTCCGCGTTCCCCTGAATGAGGTAAACCTTGAGGGCCTTAAGGGAGTTGGAGAGTTTTTCCATGTACTTTCCCGTCTCGTACTCCATGAACTCCACTGGATCCTCTATCTTTACGTTGTCGAAGCTGGGAAAGTGGTAAACGAGCTTGACGGCTATCTGGTTATCGGCATGGCACTTAGCGCAGGTCTGACCGAGCTTCTTGGATGCTTCTATCACCCTGTCCACGTTCTTCGACTCCACGGCCTTCACCAGGTTTTCGGCGAGCTTGGGTTTGAAGTAGTCCTTCCACTCGGGGACCATCTTCGATGTCTTTACGTAAGTATCCCTGAGCTTCACAGCCCAGTCCCTGGCCCCACCCCAGTTTCCGTCGTTGATGTTCAGATTTATACCGTAAAAGGCCGTGCTCATAGTGTACATGTTGGAAAGGAACTCGAACTTCTTTGAAGCCGGTGGATAGTATTTCTTAAGAGACTCAGGGGGCTTCTTGAGGATCAGCTTATCCCCCGCGAACAGGACCCCGCCCATGGAAAGAGCTACGAGCAACGCTTTTACTTTCATGTCAGTTCCCTCCCGCTTTAGTCTCTAAAAATTTACTCTGCCGGAAAGCTGAGGACAACCCTCGTTCCGTTCTTGGAGGAGTTTATCTCTACGCTACCACCGTTCCTCCAGGTGAGCTCCCTAACGATGTAAAGGCCGAGGCTCCCTTTCCTGTACGCTTCCCTGAGCTTGGTCGTGTCCATACCCTTCCCGTTGTCGGAGAGCTCCAGGATCACCCTCTCTCCCTCTTTCCAGACCGAGAGCCTTATCTCCTTGGAATCCGCATGCTTGAGGGAATTCTCAAGCAGGTTGTTCACTATCTCCTCGAGGTCCACCGGGGAGATCCTTGCGTATATGCTCCCATCACAACTGAAAAGCAGCCTCACGCCCTCTGATCTGAACCGAACCTCCCAGAGGGAGAATATCTCCTTCAGTTGAGAACACAGATCGACCCTCTCCCTCTTCACCTCCCTGCTTACCTTCTTCAGCCCGGAGAGTGCTTCCTCGAGGAGGTTCTCTATCCTCTCGGTCTCGGATATAACCTTATCCAGGTACGCCTCTCTTTCGTGGGGAGCTATCAGGCCCTCCTTGAGGGCGAGGACGACGTTCCTCACGTTCGTTAAAGGGGTTCGCAGATCGTGAGCTATCCTGTAGAGGGTTAGCCTCTGGACCTCTATTATCTCCTTTATCCTCTGCGCCTGGCTGCCTATAACCTTAGAAAGCCTGTCTATCTCCTCTATCCAGCTCCCCTCCGTCTCGCCGTTGTAGGGGAGCTTCCTGACGCTCTCCTCGAGCCTCCTTATATCCCTGCTGAGGAACTTAGATAGCCCGTAGGCGAGCATGAGGTAGAGGGGCACGAAGGCGACAATAGATAGAACTATCTTGGTAAACATCCTCTTACCTATAGGGATGCCAACGATCTTCACCGTAAAGAAGGCTATGAGACTTGCCACCACGAGGTATGTCAAAAACAGAGAGACTAGCAGAACCGTGAAGATGGATACCTTACTCGAACCGATATCCGAACCCCCTTACGGTCTTTATCCTCTCCGCAGAGGACCTGTCTATCTCCATTAGCTTCGTCCTGATCCTGTATATGTATGTGTCCACTATCCGTCCGTAGTCTGGAACCTCCCTGTCGTATATCTCGCTCATTATCTCCTCACGGGAGACGACCCTTCCCCTGCTCAGAAGCAGCTTCCTGAGGATAAGGTACTCCTTGGGGGTAAGGTCGAGGGGAACACCCCTCAGGTATATCCTCCTCTCGCCCTGGCGTATCTCGAAAGGGCCAACGTGAACGCTATCCCTGAAAGAGGAGATCTTCCGCCTCCTTCTGAGGAGCGCCTTTACCCTCGCCACCAGCTCCCTCATATTGAAGGGCTTTGTCATGTAATCGTCCGCCCCTAGCTCCAGGCCTAGCACCTTGTCCTCGTCGGTATCCTTCGCGGTAAGCACCAGGATCATAGTGTCTTTAGCGGAGAACTCCCTGCACAGGTCGAAGCCGTCCACGTCGGGGAGCATGAGGTCGAGTATCACCACATCCGGCCTGTGTATCTCTAAGGTTCTGAAGGCGTCCTCCCCACACTTGTCCCAGAAGGTCTTGAAGCCTTCCTTCTCCAGATACCTCTTGATCATGTCAGCTATCAGAGGGTCGTCCTCAACTATCAATATCTTTCCCTTCATCAGGAGAAATTTTGAATTTCTTTCAAGAAAAGTTCAAGAAAATTTCAAGTTCGGGAGGGAGATTTTTAACAAACCCACGGAAGGGAGGTGATAGGATGAAGAAACTCCTGATAGCTTTTGGAGCGGGAGCCGTAGCCTTCGCCAGCGACTGGGATCTGGAAGCTCCCACAGGGCTCAAGTTTGGACTCATAAAAGGTTACGAGGACTGGCATGTGGTGGCAACCCACTACAGGACCGACAAGAACGAGCTCCGCTACATAATAGGTAACGACGTGGCCGTAAAGGCCTACAGGAGCGGGATACCACTCAACGGCAAAGAATTTCCCGACGGTGCGATACTTGTCAAGATAGGTTACAGCCTGAAGAAGAACCCTGCCTTCGAAGCCTCGGTGGAACCCGACGCCATACAGAGGGTCGAGTTCATGCTCAAAGATTCCAAGAGGTTCAAGGACACGGGCGGATGGGGATTCGCCAGGTTCGTCAAAGACCAGAAAACAGGCAAGTACAAGGTCTTTGGAAAGAGTGCCAAGGATTACATGCAGTGCTTTACCTGCCACAAGCTCGTTGAAAAGAAAGACTTCGTCTTTACCGATTACGTAAAGCGGAAGTGATCACTTAACCCCTGTACTTCCGAACCCCCCCTCGCCCCTGAAGGTCTGGCTCACCTCCTCTACCTCAACGAGCCGGACCTTGCTCACGGGGGCTATAACCATCTGGGCTATCCTCTCCCCCCTGTTTATAACGACTTCCTCCTGGCCTAAGTTTATCAGTATGACCTTCACCTCGCCCCTGTAGTCAGCGTCCACAGTTCCCGGCGAGTTGAGAACGGTTACACCTTTTTTAAGAGCGAGCCCGCTCCTGGGACGGACCTGACCCTCGTACCCTTCGGGTATCTCGAACACAAAACCCGTGGGGATGACCGCCCTCTCCATGGGTTTAAGGACTACAGGCTCCTCTACGGCGGCCCTTAGATCCAGCCCTGCCGAGTGTTCGGTGGCGTAGGATGGAAGCTCTATGCCCTCCCCGTGCGGCAGCCTCTTTACCTTTACAACGATCATCTCACTCGATCTTGTCTGTGAGTTTGGGCCTTCCTCTCTCGTCCAGCTCGAAGACCTTTACCTTAACGCTCTGGCCTACCTTGAAGAGCGTTCTTGCGTCCCTGACCCTCTCTTTCATGTTGTCCACGTGGAGGAGCCCAACCTTGCCCGGGAGTATCTCCACGAAGGCCCCGTAGGGTTCAACCCTAGTTACCTTCCCCTCATATACCTTACCTACCTCTACCTTCTCCTCAGGCGGGGTCTCTCCGTTCACACCAACTGTGGTAAACTTGGGCCTGCCCATCTCGTCAAGCTCGAGGACCTTCACCTTTACCACGTCCCCCACGCTGTACTTCTCGCCGGCGTGCTTCACCGGGGTGGCCATCTTGGAAACGTGGAGGAGGCCTATCTTGCCCGGTAGGACCTCTATGAAGACTCCGTAGGGTTCAACCCTCGTCACCTTGCCCTCATATACCTCTCCCACCTCGAGATCCTTAACGAGGTTCTCTATCATTTCTATCGCCTTCTCTATAGCCTCGTCCGAGTATCCGGTAAGATAGACCTTACCTTCCTCACCGACCCAGACCTTTACCTCGGTCTCCTCGTATATCTTCTTCACGTTGGCCCCGCCGGGACCTATAACGAGGGGGGCCTTCTCCTCGGGAACCCTGTATATTACTATCCTAGGAGCGTGGGGAGAGAGTTCCTTCCTAGGTTCGGGTATCGCTTCGTACATCTTCTCGAGTATGTAGAGCCTTCCCTCCTTGGCCTGTTTGAGAGCCTCTATCATTATCTCCTTTGTAATGCCCTTTATCTTTATGTCCATTTGGATAGAGGTAACCCCATCCTTTGTCCCCGCGACCTTGAAGTCCATATCCCCCAGATGATCCTCGTCCCCGAGGATGTCCGAGAGTATCACGTACCTGTCCCCTTCCTTTATCAGGCCCATAGCTATGCCCGAAACGTGCTTTCCTCCCTTTACTGGAACTCCCGCATCGAAGAGGGCCAGCGATCCTCCACACACCGTGGCCATGGAGGTGGATCCGTTCGACTCCAGGATGTCAGAGACCACACGGATTATGTAGGGGAACTCCTCCTCGTCGGGGATCACAGGCTCCAAGGCCCTCTCGGCGAGGAGGAGTTCCCCTACATAATCCGTGTGGTCTCTGACAT
>WFPN01000319.1 GCA_015487535.1 Aquificaceae bacterium | reverse complement strand
GGATCGTCATACCCCAGGAGGTCGTCCACTACTCCGAGTGGGTCCACGCCGTAAGGCACAAGATCAAGGAGCTCTACGAGAAGGAAGGAAAGCCTAAGGGTATAGACGTCTCCAACGTTAGGGTGGCTATCCACAACGCCTGCCACACCTGGAAGATGATGGCCGACGACTACCCCTACGATCCTGAGGTTTACAACGGGCAGAGGCCCGCCGCTTCTACCGCAGTTATAAAGGCCCTCGGTGCTCAGGTGGTCGATTACTCCACCTGGTACGACTGCTGTGGTTTTGGATTCAGGCACATCCTCACCGAGAGGGAGTTCACCAGATCCTTCGCCATACAGAGGAAACTCAAGGTCATAGCCGAAGAGGTCAAGGCTGACCTCATAGTTACCCACGACACCGGATGTACCACCACCTTCGAGAAGAACCAGTGGATAGGTAAGGCTCACGGCATGTACCACCCGATAGCGGTTATGTCCGACGTTATGTTCTCCGCTCTAGCTTGCGGTGCACATCCCTTCAAGGTCGTTCAGCTTTACTGGAACTGCTCCAACTACGAGCCCCTCCTCGAAAAGATGGGCATAACCAACTGGAAGGAGCTCAAGAAGGAGTGGGAGGACGCCGTCAAGAAGATCTCCGAGCTCGAGAAGGAAGGCAAGTACGACGAGCTAATGGAGTTCTTCAAGGAGTACGACCTCTACGAGCCCTACAGCAAGACCTCCGACGGCTTCAAGAGGAAGAGGTCCGCAACGGCCGATATGCCTCTGTTTAAGTCCTAAGGTTTGGTTGTTTTCGGGGCCCTCTGGCCCCTTCAATACACTCACCGTTAAGGAGGTTGGAGATGGCAAAGAGTGTTCTGGTAGTGGGTGGAGGTCCAGCAGGACTCGCCGCGGCAAGAACCCTCGGAAAGCTCGGCATACCCACCATACTCGTCGAGAAGGAGCAGAAGCTCGGTGGTAGGCCCGTTCTTGAAGACTACCACACCCTTATACCTAGGAAGATGACCCCTCAGCAGGTGATCGGGCCTTTCATCGAGGAGGTCCAGAACAACCCCAACGTAGAGGTAAAGCTAGGGGTTGAGCTCGAAGCCTGTGAAGGAGAGGCCCCTAACTTCAAGGTAAAGCTCTCCAACGGAGAGGAGCACGAGGTCGGGGCCATAGTGGTAGCTACCGGATTCCAGCACTTCGACGCCAAGAGGAAGGGTGAGCTCGGCTACGGGATATACCCCGACGTTATCACGAACCTCGAGCTCGAGCAGATGTTCTCGAGGGAAGGGAAACTCTACAGACCCTCAAACGGACAGCTCCCCAAGAGGGTAGCCTTCGTCTTCTGCGTCGGATCCAGGGACAGGCAGCTCGGTGTTACCAACGTCCACTGCTGCAGGTACGGATGTGCCCTCTCTGGTCTTCAGGGGACCGAGATAAGGGAGAAGTATCCGGACGTTGATGTCTTCTGCTACTACATGGACGTGAGAACCTACGGAACCTGGGAGTATCCCTTCTACTGGGCGCCTCAGGAGAAGTACGGCGTCAGGTACGTCAGGGGTAGGATAGCTGAGATAACCTACAATCCTCAGGACGGAAGGCTCAGGGTGAAGCACGAAGATACGATAGTCCAGAGGCCCGCCGAGGTTCCCATGGATCTCGTGGTTCTCGTTCTCGGAATGGAACCCTCCGAGGGAACCAAGAAGGTGGCCAAGATACTCGGCCTCGCTCAAGACCCCGACAGCCAGTTCCTCGTTCCTGCGGAGGATTCTGGTTCCAACATAATCTCCAACAAGCCCGGTGTGTTCATAGCCGGAGCCTGTAAGGGACCGATAGACATCGAGTCCTCCCTCGCCGAGGGTGAGGCTGCGGGAGCTGAAGCTGCAACATTTATAGGAGCTAAGGTGTCTGCTTGATATGAGTGAAGAGAAGAGGGAAGGCGGCTTTAAAGCTGTCCAGTTAGACGATGCACTTATCAGGGACTACCTGATAAAGATCCTCGGTGAAGGTGAAGAGTTCGTCCAGGAGTTCTACCAAGATCTTTTAGAAAAATCCCAGCTCTTTCAGGAAACCCTTTCCAAGGAGAGGCTGCCTTCCCTCTCTGAGGAAGACCTCGAGAGGGTATTTGAAAGGATATTCGCCGCTAGGAGGAAGAAGAAAAAGATCATAGAGGAAACTGGAATAGACAGGCTCAAGAAGGCTATCAGCGACCTCCTCTACGGAGACGAGAAGGGAGGCTTCTTTAAGAAGAAGAAGGTAGAGAGAACCTGGGAAGAGAAGGTTGATGAGTTCGCCAAGCAGATAAGGGGTGTGGACAAGAAGTCTGCGAGAGACATAGCTGCTGAGCTCTTGCACTTCACATTTCCCGATAAATACATCCTTTGGACGAGCTGGATATGGGATCCGGAGAGCGAGACTGGAGCGATAGTATTTCTAAAGGAAGAACCTCCCACAGGCGGGCGTGGTAGAAGGATGTACGGGGAGACCTACGATCAGTTCAAGCAGGTCTATGA
>WFPN01000318.1 GCA_015487535.1 Aquificaceae bacterium | reverse complement strand
CATCAGAATGAGCACTCCGATAACCCCGTAGTCTATGGCTTCCTTTAACCTCTCCATATTGTTAATTTTATGATAAAATTCACGTTAATTTAATGTTAAAATTAACACAAGTTTAACAAGGAGGTAGGTGATGAGAAAGCTCTCGCTTCTGCTCCTTCCCTTTTCGGTAGCTGTGGCCCAGGAGATAATCCTGGAGGAGGTCGAGGTAAAGGCCAAGAAGGAGACGCTCACCCAGCAGGAGGTGAGGGAGAGCTTCGCTAAGGATCCCGGAGAGGCTTTATCCCAGATGGAGGGCGTTTGGAAGCTGAGAAAAGGAGGTATAGCCAACGACGTGGTGGTAAGGGGTTTCAGCGGCAGGAACCTGAACGTTCTCTTCGACGGCGCTAGGATATACAGCGCCTGTCCTAACAGGATGGACCCACCCCTGTTTCACGTGGACTTCGCGGAGGTAAAGGAGATAGAGCTGATAAAGGGCCCATTCGATGTGAGGAACTACGGCAGCCTCGGTGGAACGGTGAACATAATCACGGTAGAGCCCAAGAGGGGCTTACACGGGAAGCTAGATCTTGGTGTGGGCTCCTTCTCTTACTTCAACCCATCTTTAAAGGTCTCCTACGGAGGGGATAGGTTCTACGGACTTATCGGCCACTCCTACAGGTACTCTAAACCGTACAGGACAGGGGGAGGTAAGAGGTTCACCGAATACGCCAACTACAAGCCTGATGAGATAGACTCCACAGCTTACAGCATAAACACCTCGTGGGCAAAGGTAGGCTTTAAGCTCTGGAAAGGTTCCAAGGTAGAGCTCTCCTACACCGCGCAGAGGGCGAGGGACGTTCTCTACCCTTACCTGATGATGGACTCGCCCGAGGACAACGCCAACAGGCTGAACCTGAGGATAGAACACGGCAGGCTCAAGCTGAACACATACTACTCCTACGTTTACCATCTCATGAACAACTCTAAGAGAACGGCCACGAGCTTTATGGAAACTATCGCAAAGACGGAAACCTACGGACTCAAGGCTGAATACAACTTCGGGAAGTTTAGCTTAGGCCTGGAGGCCTTCAACTGGAACTGGAAATCGAAGACTAGGATGGGGAGCATGCCGGCCCAGAACACTATCCCGGATGTGGACACCACAGACCTGGGGGTGTTCGGCGAGTACAGGGGAAGGATAGGGAGTGGAATTAAGCTGGTAGCGGGCCTGAGGCTGGACACCACCCAGACGGAGGCGGACGAAAGCAAAGCCAACATCGCGCTCTACTACAGGTACCACGGTACCAGGAGCACGAGCGAGAGGGATACCTACCCCTCGGGAAACGTCCAGATCTCTTACGATGTCTCTGACAACCTCGAGCTCTTCGGTGGCGTGGGTTACTCGGTGAGAGTTCCCGACGCTCAGGAGAGGTACTTCGCCCTGGACAGGATGGGTATGATGGAGGCCAACTACGGGGACTGGGTTGGAAACCCGAACCTAAAGCCCTCTAAAAACACGGAGATAGACATCGGCGTGAAGCTCAGAACGGACAGGGTTAGCGCGGATCTATCCGTCTTTTACAGTTTCGTGAAGGACTTTATAACCCTATACAACGATACGAGCGTTTACGGATCACCTGTGGGGATGGACAGCGACAACAAAGCCCGCTCCTACACGAACGTAGATGCCCAGCTCTACGGAGGAGAGGCCAAGATAACCCTCGCCCTCACGGATACCCTATTCCTAGAGGGGGGAACCTCCTACGTGAGGGGGAAGAAGGACACGGATCCATCTAAGAACATAAACGATGAGGATATAGCGGAGATCCCTCCCCTGAAGGGCAGGCTAGCACTCAGGTACGACACGGGGATCTACTTTGCGCAGGCTGAGGGTATCTTCCAGGCCACACAGGATAGGGTTGATTCGGACCTCCAGGAGCAGAAGACCTCTGGATGGGGCGTAGTGAACATAAAGGCGGGCGGAGAGTACAAGAACTTCAGAGTCGTGGGCGGTGTGGACAACCTCTTCGATAAGTTCTACTACGAGCATCTATCCTACCTGAGAGACCCCTTCTCGAGCGGGATTAAGGTTCCCGAACCGGGGAGGAGCTTTTACCTGAACGTGAGCTACCTCTTCTGATGGTAAAATTACCTCCCCTTTCGGGGAGGTTCTTTATACTAATAAAACCCATGAGGTACCTTGCACTGCTGGTCATAGTCTTCACCGTATTTTCGTGTGCCCAGAAGAAGCTCGTGCCCGTTGGGAACGGGGTTTACGTGGATCCCAAGACTTACACATCCGCCTACGAGAACGAACAGGTGAAGATAGTCGTTAGGGCGAACGCCTGGGAGGGTTACCCTTCCGATCTGGAAGATTACGTACTACCGCTCTATCTGGAAGTCCAGAATAAAAGCTCGGAGGTTCTGGAGATAGATCCTAGGGATCTCGTTATACTCGATGAGAAGGGAAATCAGTACAACGCCCTTGAGCCTAAGGATGTTGCCGAGGCGGTGAGGGGAGGTTCTGGTGTTGGGGTCTCGGTCGGCTTCGCCTACGGAGCGCCTACATGGGGACTCAGCTGGCTCGCCGGCGGACCTTCTTACTACGAGGACACAGAGGACATAATAAACAGGGCCTTCATTCCCGGGAGGGTAAGTCCCGGGGCCACCCTCAGGGGCTTCGTTTACTTCCAGAAGATACCTGACGAAGTTCGCAGAATAACCCTCCGGGTAGGTTATAGAATAGGTGGGCGGAGGGAAGAGGTTGCCTTCAAGTTCGAGGTGCGAAAAGGTAGCTTTGATAACGGGAATAAAGAGGGTAGGCCTGGAGATAGCGAGGGCTCTACTTGAGAGAGGATACAACCTGTCGGTTATCTACAGGAGTTCGGAGAAAGAGGCGCTGAAGATAGATGAGGTGGGGAGGGAACTCGGCAGAAAAGTCCTCCTGCTCAACGGAGATCTATCGGACGAGGAGTTCTGCGGTAAAGCGGTCGAGAGAACTTTCCAGAATATGGGCAGGATAGATGCACTCCTTCATCTTGCATCCCCTTACTTCAGGACCCCCGTGGAAACCCTTTCGGAGGAAAGCATCCAGGAGCACTTCAAACCCATAGCTCAGGCCTTCGTTCTGCTCTCGAAGGAAGCCTACAGGAGGATGGCATCCAACGAAGGGAGGGTGAAGGGGCGCATAGTTGCCTTCGGAGACTGGGCCGTGGAGTGCACCCCTTACAGGAACTATACGGCTTACTTCGTGGCGAAGGGAGCTCTCCACACGGCCGTGAAGGTGCTGGCCAAGGAGTTCGCCCCCCACGTTCTTGTAAACTGCATAGCCTTAGGGCCAACGCTGAAGGCGGAAGAACTGAGCGATGAAGAGTGGGAAAGGATACTGAGGAACACCCCTTTAAAGAGGGAGGTTTCTCTCTCGGACGTGGTAAATCTGACCGTATTCCTTTTGGAGGCCGAGAGCCTGACGGGGGAGATAGTAAACCTCGACAGCGGACGCCACATAGCAGGATCGGGCACTTCCTCCATAGGATGAGAAAGGTAGCCGTACTTACGAGCTCGGGGGTGGAGAGCGCCTCTTTGCTTTACCATTACATCTCGAAGGACTACCTCGTATATCCCCTCTACGTTCGCTCAGGCATGGTTTGGGAAGAGGTCGAGCTGTGGTGGCTTGGAAGGTTGTGGTCCTTCTACAGGAAGGCTTTTAGAAGAATACTTCCTGTCAGGGTAGTTCCCTTCAGGGGCGGACCTGGACCCTCAAACACGTCGAACGAGGAAGGCCTCGAGATACCTCTCCGAAATCTTACCCTCTCGGTCGCCTCCGCCCTGCTGACCCACAGGAAGGGTGTAAGCACGATAGCCATCGGGAGCCTAGGCATATACCCATTTCCCGACAACAGCAGGGATTACCTAGGCAGGGTTGAGGAGCTCTTATCGGAAGGCCTCAAGAGGGAGATAAAGATAGAGACACCCTTTATGGGCATGGAGAAGTGGGAGGTGGTGAAGGAGTTTTACGGAAAGGTTCCTTACAGGCTCACCTTCTCGTGCGCCTCACCCGTGGGCAGGCATCACTGCGGTAGATGTGCCAAGTGCAGAGAGAGACAAGAAGGGTTCTCAAAAGCAGGCGTTCCAGACCCTACTTATTACCTTTAATAAACTCCTGGATCCTCTGCTCCATAAGATCCTTGTAGTAGAGCTTCTCCTTCTTTAGCTTCTCTATCTCAAGCTCGAGATCGTGTGTCATTGGATGATGTTTCTCGAGCTTCGCTATGTCCTTGTCGAGCTCATCGTGTCTATCCTTCCACTCTCTGAACTTTGGATCCTCCTCGTACAGTTTCTTTATAGCTTCCTCTCTAGTCATACCACGTCCCCCTTTCTGGGCCTGAAGATTATTAAACCACACAAGGAGAGGAGGTATCCCAGCAGGAGGCTCGAGAGGTTCCCCGCAAAGAGGTAAAAGAGGAAGGCTATCCCGAAGGGAATCGATAGGAGGATGTAACTCCAGAAGTACCGCCTAACGGCGGTATAGCTCCAGTAAGCTTCAGAAGTTCTTACGGGAAACATCCTCCTCCTGACGAGGAAAGCCACCGAATAGGCTACGGCTGCGGAGATAATCTCTGCGGAGTAAACGTACAGTA
This sequence comes from Aquificaceae bacterium, assembly GCA_015487535.1. Lineage (GTDB taxonomy): Bacteria > Aquificota > Aquificia > Aquificales > Aquificaceae > Hydrogenivirga. The sequence continues at coordinate 2,023 of WFPN01000318.1, read as the reverse complement.
GGAGCTTAGAGGATACTGGCATGGAAAAGAAGTTGTACAGCCCAAGATCTACGAGGAACAGGACGGTGATCGACACTATGAAGGCGAGGTTGAACTGCCTGGCCCTCTTTATAAAGAGCTCACTCTTATCCGATCCCTGAGCCATACAAACTCTTCCCTTCTGGGTCCCGTGGAGAGCATGACTACCGGAACTCCCACAAAGTCCTCGATAAAGCGGATGTAGTCCCTGGCCTCCGGCGGAAGATCCTTGACATCCTTTATACCCTTAGTGCTTCTGAGCCACCCTTTGAGAGACCTATACAGAGGCTTGGCCTCCTGGAGAACCTTGAGCGAGGCCGGGAAGTGCTCTATCTTCTCCCCCATGTACTCGTAGGCCACACACACCTTGATCTCCTCGAAGGCATCGAGGACGTCCAGCTTGGTTATTATCAGCCCATCGAAGCCGTTTATCTCCACAGCGTACTTGAGGGCCACCAGATCCAGCCAGCCGCATCTCCTCGGCCTTCCCGTTGTAGATCCGTACTCTCCCCCTAAGTCTCTGAGCCTATCACCCTCCTCTCCCTTAAGCTCCGTCGGAAAGGGCCCGCCTCCAACACGTGTAGTGTAGGCCTTGGCTACACCCAGCAGGTATGCGTCCGAGAAGAACTTGGGTGAGAGACCCGTCCCGTTCGAAAGCCCCAGGGCGGAGGAGTTCGAGGAGGTAACGTAGGGGTATGTTCCCATATCCACATCGAGCATGGTTCCCTGAGCACCCTCGAAGAGAACACTCCCTGAGCTCCTGAGAAGATACTGGGAGACGTCCGCAACGAGTCCTTTATACTTTCCGTATAGTCTCAGGGTGTTTTCGAATATCTCGTCCACATCAAGGTCGTGGTTCTCACAGAAGACCTTCTCGCATATATCCTTGACGAAGGCCACGTTCTCCTCCAGGAGAGATCTGAACCTGTGCTCGTCGTCGAGGTCCGAGAGCCTTATCCCCTTCCTTCCGAACTTAAACATGTAGGCCGGGCCTATACCCCTCAGGGTTGTCCCTATTCCGCCCTTCCTCTCAAAGAGCCTATCCAGGAGCTTGTGATAGGGCATCACCAGATGCGCCCTGTCGCTTATCAGAAGCCTCCCCTCGTAGTCTATACCCTTCTTCTCCAGGTCAATTAGCTCCCTGTCCAGAACCTCGAGATCAACCACCATCCCCTGGGCTATGACCCCCACCACGTGAGGGTGGAGTATTCCCGTTGGAAGCAGGTGGAGGATGAACTTCTCTCCGTTAGCTATAACTGTGTGACCCGCGTTGCTGCCCCCCTGGTATCTGACGGTTATGTCGTAGCCCTCCGAGAGGAGATCTACTATCTTACCCTTTCCTTCGTCCCCCCACTGGGCGCCCAGTACGACGAGTTTCCTGTCCATGGAATTTACTCCGAACTTCTAATTGTATAATATGAGGCGTAAGGATGCACAGAGATAAGAGCTTCTACATAATCCAGAACGTTGACTTCGCCCTCAGAATACTGTTCCTGGTTGAGAAGGAACCCAAGAGCTTGGACGATCTCCAGAGGGAGACCGGACTGAAACCTGAGAGGATAGAAAGGATACTCGAGACGTTCGTGGACAGGGAGTGGCTCAGCTACCACGAGGAGTCTGGCAAGTACATGCTCGGGGTGAAGTGCTTCGAGCTCGGGAGGGCTTACTTCCAACATCTGGACGTGAGGGACCTTGCAAAACCCATACTGAAGGAAGTGGTGGAGAGAACTAAAGAGAACGCATACCTCACCACGAGGATAGCCTACGAGGTTCTCTACATAGAGAAGCACGAGGTGGAAAGGGAGGTGGGGATACTCTCGAGGTTCGGTAGGGTCCTGCCCATGTACGCCTCGGCCTCCGGAAAGATATACCTAGCTTACTTCGACGAGAGGGAGGTGGAGGACTACTTCAAGAAGGTAAAGTGGATAAAGTTCACCGAAAGGACCAAGAAGCCGGAGGATATAAAGAAGGAGCTCGACCTCATCAGGGAAAGGGGATACTCGGT
>WFPN01000317.1 GCA_015487535.1 Aquificaceae bacterium | reverse complement strand
TTACTGAGGACGAGATGACCACCCTACTTCCCTTCCCTCTGATAGCTCTCGCCATCAGGATCGCCTCTGCCAGGGCGGAGGCCCCATCGTACATAGAGGCGTTGGCCACCTCCATGCCAGTTAGCTCCGCGATAACCGTCTGGTACTCAAAGATTGCCTGAAGGGTTCCCTGGGAGGCTTCAGCCTGGTAAGGAGTGTAAGCCGTAAGGAACTCTCCCCTCTCTAGGAGAGACCACACCGCCGAGGGTATTATCCTGTCGTAACTGCCTGCACCAGCAAAACAAACGAGTTTTCTGTTTCGCTCAGCCAGCTCGGCAAAGTAAGCTCTCAGCTTCTCTTCCGACTTCGGATCGGGTAGGTTCTTCGGAGCGACGAGAAGGGAGGGATCTATATGGGAGAAGAGATCTTCGAGTGAGCTGAGGCCTAGGAGGGAGAGTATCTCCCTAGTTTCCTCTTCGGAGTGGGGCACGTACATTACCTTTCCTCTTCGTAGCCGAGCTCCTCCTCGGGAAGGCTCTCCAGGGACTCCTCGAGACCCTCTACTGGTATTTCCTCGGTGGTTTCCTCTCCCTGCTCCTCCTTTATTATCTCCCTAAGGAGCTCTGCGTAGTCCTCGGGAGGCATGAGGTCTTCGACCTCGGCAGGATCCTTCATCTCAACTATGGCAACCCAGCCCGCATCGTACGGGTCCTCGTTCATGAGAGCGGGCTCGTCCACAAGATCTTCGTTGATCTCGACCACAACCCCGGTAACCGGGCTGTATATGGGAGCCACGTTCTTGACAGACTCCACGTTGGCGAGGGTTTCCCCCGCCTCCACCTCCTGCTCCTTTTCGGGCAGATCAACGTAGACTATGTCTCCAAGCATCTTCTGAGCGTAATCCGTTATCCCAATCTGGGCCTTACCGTTCCTTATATACGCCCACTCGTGATCCTTCGTGTAGTATCTGTCTCCTTTTATCAGGTACCCGCCTACCACTATGTCTTCCATCTTCACTCCTCCAGAGTATCTATTTTATAAGCCTTTGCTTTGGAATAAAACCTTAAACCTGTCTCCCATGCTGATCAGCATCGTCTTCAAACGGGAGAGCCTCTCCACAGCCTCCGGACTCCCTTCGAAGCTGAGCTCCTCCAACTTGGTTAAGAACCCGGGTATGCTCGCCAGGAAGTTCCTCTGTGTATCGTAGAGGACCGTCTTCAGCCCAAAATCCTTCCCGTACTCCATAAGTGCTGAGAAGTTCACCTGCGCGCTTACGTCCATCTCCTCCCCGTATATATCGCCCCTAACGGTATGCCTTTTATACCCGACCACGGTTCCCTCAGGGAACTTGGGAAGCTCCTCCGAGGTGTAGCCGTAATCTACGACAAGGTGATAACCCCTAACCAGAGCGCCCGCTATCCTCTCCAGGATATCTATACAGTCGAGACACACCTCCACCCTCTGATCCAAGCCTTCGTAACCCATCCTCCGAAGGAACTCCCTCACCCTCTCGTTCTGGAGGCTGAGCCAGACCTCCTCACCCCTCTCGTTTATATAGAGCTCCCTATCCCCCTTTACCACGTGAACGGGGAGGGTGTCGAAGAACTCGTTTGAGAGAACCACGCCCTCGATCCTGGGAAGATCCTCGACCCACTCCACCTTATCGAAACCCTCGAGAACCTTTTTCTGTTTCTCTATAAGGTATGGGCTCACCTCGTATATCAGGTATCTGATCTTGCCAAAGAGCTCCGGATCCTCTGACCTGTAGTATGAGAGTATGTCCCTCGCCATAAGGCCCCTGCCGGCTCCGAGCTCTAAGAGAACGGGATTGCCTAAGCTCTTGAGGTACGGATGGAGGAACTCCGCTATCGCCTCCCCGAAAGCTCTGTCGAGCTCGGGAGCTGTGAAGAAGTCTCCTTTGGAGGAGAACTTCTCCCTCGGCGATCTGTAGTACTCGAGAACCTTCTCCTCCATGAAATCCCTAAAGCTCTTCATACCACAATTCTCCCGTCCTTCATCTCGAGTATCCGGCTGGTCCTTCTGGCAAGATGCTCCTCGTGGGTCACCATAACTATAGTCCTGCCCTGCCGGTTGAGCTCTAAGAATATCTCCATCACAACCTCCGTGTTCTTCGAGTCCAGGTTACCTGTGGGCTCATCGGCGAGGATCACGGCCGGGTCGTTTGCCAGGGCTCTAGCTACAGCTACCCTCTGCTGCTCCCCTCCCGATAGCTGATAGGGTTTCCTTCTCTCCTTACCTTTCAGTCCCATGCTCTCGAGGAGCTCCGCCGCCCTGTGAGAAGCCTCTTCCTTCGAAACGCCGAGCTTGAACATGGGAACCATTACGTTCTCCAAGGCACTCAGCTCCGGGAGCAGGTAGTGAAACTGGAATATGAAACCGAGCTTTCTGCTCCTTATCTTCGACAGCTCATCCTCGTTCCCGAAGTCTATCTCCCTACCCTCGAAGAGAACCCTCCCTTCAGAGGGTCTGTCAAGCAGTCCCATTATGTAGAGGAGAGAGCTCTTTCCGGAGCCGGACATTCCCACAACGCTTAAGAAATCGCCTCTGTAAACGTCCAAATCTATGCCCTTCAGGATCTCCTCACCGTCTATCCGCTTGTAGATCCCTCTCAAGCTCAGGAGCGGATCTTCCATCGAGCTTAAGTATAACCGCTATCTCGTCGCAGCTGGGGAACTTGGCACAGTTCACACAATCGCCCCAGACCTTGTGGGGAAGCACGCTCTTGTCCACAACGCTGAAGCCAAGACCTTCAAAGAAATCCTTAGCGTAGGTTAGGGAGAAGACCCTACCTATACCCAGATCCCTGGCCTCCTCTATGCAGGCCTCTACGAGCTTCCTCCCTATTCCTTCCCCCTTTCTATCCTCCCTAACTGCCAGGCTCCTTATCTCCGCAAGGTCCTCCCAGACTATCTGAAGGGCGCAGCATCCGATCACCTCTCCGCCTTCCTCGTAAACCCAGAAGTCCCTTATGTGTTCGTATATGGAGCTAATGCTTCTGGGAAGGTGAAGCCCCCTCTGAGCGTAGGAGTTTACAAGTGAGTGTATAGCTTCTGCATCCGAGAGCTTGGCCTTTCTCACCATAGCGGATTTAATATAGAATCGGGACGCTTGGCTTCAAGATCAGTTGCCCCCGCAGTCTGTTTCCTCCTGGTAATGATCTAGAAGCGTTAGCTTTCTCCCCCCTAAGTCGAGCTCAACAACGGCCCTCTCCTCCTCCTCGTAGCAACCGGTCCCCCCGCTCACGAAGTACTCGTAGCCTTTAAGTCTGTAGCTTCCTACCTCCCACTCCTCATCGTAGCGCCAGCCCTCGAGCTCCTCGTAGTCCCCCGTTTTTACCACGTAGGGATCAGTTCTCTCCTCAGATAAACGCCTCGCCTCTACACCCCTTACCTCCAGGATAAGAGGATCCCTGCCGTCCGGAGAGTTGTCGTAAACAAGGGTGAAGCTTAGCTCAGGACACCTCACCCTGAGGGTTCCGTGCCAACCGGTGGGATCGTTCA
>WFPN01000316.1 GCA_015487535.1 Aquificaceae bacterium | reverse complement strand
GTTTTATGGACATACTGGCCGAGGCGGTTGCCATAGCTGAGAAGGCCGGCATAGGTAAGGAACAGATGATAGATATCCTGAACGCAGGGGCGGGCAGGTCTTACATACTGGACGTTAAAAAGAAGAAGCTCCTGGAAGAGGACTTCTCCACTCATTTCTCGGCAGACCTCATATACAAGGACCTCCACTACGTTCAGGACCTATTGAAAGAGCTCGGTATCTTTTCCTTCACCACATCAGCCGTTAAGGAAACTTACGGTCTTGCCAGGAAGATGGGGCTGGGAAGCCTGGACTTCTCCGTGATCTATAAGCTCTTTAAGTGATCGTATCAAGAGTATATCGGTAAAGTCCTGTACGGAGGGGGGCTAACTTCGGGTTCTTTGAGTATATTCTTGTCATATTATCTAAGCCGCATTATATTAATAAACGACGGAGGAAAGAGAGATGGAGTACACCGAGAAGGAAGCCCAGAGGCTTTTCGAGGAAGCATACAACTACCACATGGTAGGTGAGATAGATAAGGCGATAGAGCTCTACAAACAGTCCATAGAGATTCAGCCCACCGCTAAAGCCTACACATTCCTCGGCTGGGCTTACAGCATGAAGGGAGATTACGATAAGGCCATAGAGTCCTGTAAGAAGGCTATAGAGATAGATCCAGACTTTGGAAACCCCTACAACGACATAGGGGCTTACCTGATAGAGATGGGAAGGTACGAGGAGGCTATCCCCTGGCTAAAGCAGGCTATAGTTGCCAAGAACTACGACGCAAGGCACTTTCCCCACATGAACCTGGCCAGAGCTTACATGGCGATGGGGAAGCTCTACGACGCTTTAGAGGAAGTTAAAGAGGCGCTGAAGATAGAGCCGGACTACAAGCCCGCTCATGTTATAAAGCATCAGATACTGGGTATGCTAAACTGAGGATCTCTCTGGGACTTTTGAGAACGAAGTCGGGGCTCGCCGAACCGTTCTTGACGTAACCCCACCCGGCCAAGGAGGTCTTCGTTCCGGCACCCTTACCCGCCAGGATATCCGCCTCCGTATCCCCAACCATAAGGCTCTCCTCAGGTTTTGCCCCTATAACCTCCAGGGCTTTGATGACGGGAAGGGGAGACGGCTTCTTCTCCCCGAAGGTGTCCCCCCCTACAACTATATCGAAAAGATCCAGCAGGTCCAGCCTCCTGAGTATCTCCACCGAGAGCTCCTCCAGCTTGTTGGTCACAACGGCGAGCCTAACACCCTTTTCTTTCAGCTCCTCCAGGGTCTCCGGAACACCCTCGTACGGCCTGGTGTAAACCACGGGATTACTGAGGTAGTGCTTTCTGAATACTTTTACGTGCTCCTCCTCGAACTCCTCCCAGAGAACCTTCTCCAAGAGAGCCCTGACCCCTCCTCCTATAAGACTCCTCACGTCAGGGGGCATCCTGTCCAACTTTCCGAGCTCTTCCAGGGTGAGCCTGAGGGAGAGGGCTATGTCGTCTGCTGAGTCTATAAGGGTCCCGTCGAGGTCGAAGAGGACAACCTTCATGCGCAGCCTTTCTTCTTCACGTAGGTGTTCACGTCCTCTTCCTTATAAGCCCCTGTCTTCACGTAGTCGATTATGCAGACGAGCTGAGTTGGATAGACGTACCCCGGTATCTGGAGGATTATGTTCCCCTGTTTGTCGTAGAAGATAAGGTTCGGGAAGGAAAGAGCGTTCAGGGTCCTCGCCAGCTCGTTCTCGGACATCTGCACGACCTTTCCACCGAAGTTGGCCTCGACGGGTGTGTAGCTCTCGTAGAGTATCCTGTACAGATCTATGTCCTTCAAAGCCTCCTGGAGGCTCTTTTCGGTCTTTATGTCCTTATCGAGCTGCTTGCAGTATATGCAGCTCTTGCTCTCCACTATAAGGAGGGCGTAATCCTTTTTAGGTATTATCACCTTCTTCTCGACCTTTTCCCCCTTGATCGGAGCTTCAGTCTCGGTTTTCTTGCCCTCACACGCCATCAGAACCAGCAGAGGCAGAAGCAAAACCAACAATCTACTCATGGATCTTCCTCCTGATGAATAAAGATACTACTCAACGGATCTTACACAAGACCCTCTTTGACTAGGAGCTCAGCTATCTGGACCGTGTTCGTAGCCGCTCCCTTCCTTATGTTATCCGCCACAACCCACATGGCAAGTCCTGGCGTGAAGGCTATGTCCTCCCTTATCCTTCCCACGAAGACCTCGTCCCTTCCCTGGGCGTCTATCGCGGTGGGGTAGATCCCCTTCTCCGGATCGTCCATCACTATCACTCCCGGAGCCCTGGAGAGAACTTCCCTCGCCCTCTCGGGAGATATGGCCTTCTTGGTCTCCATGTGAACAGCCTCGGAGTGAGAGTAGAAGACAGGAATTCTGACAGCGGTGGCGGAGACCTTTATGTTCTCGTCGTGCATTATCTTCCTCGTCTCGTTAAGCATCTTGAGCTCTTCCCTCGTGTAGTCTCCCTCCATGAACACATCTATGTGGGGAACGGCGTTGAAGGCTATCCTCCTCGCTATATATTTGGGCTGGGGTATCTCCCTTCCCTCGCACCAGGCTCTCGTCTGGTCCTCGAGCTCCCTTATGGCCTTCGCCCCTGCTCCGGAGACCGACTGGTAGGTGGCCACCACCACCCTGCTTATCCCCGCCTCGTCGTATATTGGCTTTAGAGCCACGACCATCTGTATGGTGGAGCAGTTGGGGTTGGCTATTATCCTCTTCCTGTCGAAGAATTTTATGTCCTCGGGGTTCACCTCGGGAACTATCAGGGGAACGTCTGGGTCCATCCTCCAAGCGGAGGAGTTGTCCACCACCACGGCCCCGTCCTGAGCAAACTTGGGGGCGTACTCCTTGCTTATAGAACCTCCGGCGGAGAAGAGGGCTATGTCTATGCCCTTGAAGGAAGGTTGCTTGCTGAGGGCCTTAACTTCGTACTCTCTCCCTCTGAAGGTCAGCTTGGTCCCCTCGGAGCGCTCTGAGGCAAACAGGAGGAGCTCATCGACTGGAAAGTCCCTCTCTTCGAGAACTTTTAGGAATGTCCTTCCTACCTCGCCGGTTGCCCCTACGATCGCTACCCTGTAGCCCATGGGATATGATTATATCGCCGGATCGGATCCTTTACCCGCCCGAGTGTATCCAATCAAGTACCTTCTCCACAACCTCAGTGTCTTTACCAAAGAAGCCGTGGTAGGTCAGGCCGAAACAGGGGTTGTTCGCAGGCTCGGAGCCTCCCTCCACGGTGATGAACTTCTTTTCCTTAGCTTTCAGCTTTTGGAAAACCATCCTGGCCTGAGGGTAGCCCGAAGATACACATCCGTCCAGCCTGTGGTGAACGAACAGGACTCTCCTGTTAGCTCTCTCAAAGCCGGTACAGCTCAGAAAGTCATCCGTTTCCGAAGGACAGTAATCTATGAAGTGCGGGTCCGATGCAACGGTGGCTGTGAGGACCGCTCCCCTTACCTCCGGAATCCTGCCTGTTAGGTATGCGACCGAGATGGTTCCCCGGCTCGTCCCTATCAGGTAAAACTCCTCCACGCCGAAGGCGTCCTTCAGCTCAGAGATAAGATTTTTGATGTCCTCGTAATGCTCTTCTGAGATCCTGTAGGCGCTTGCAACTATCTTGGAGTTTCTGCCGGTGAACCGCTCCTTGATGTCCTGCGGTACATCGACGAGGACCACCAGGTCTCCCCTCCGGGCGAACCTGAGAACGTTCCTGGCGAGGAAGTTGTTGCTCACCCACACGCCGTTCAGGTAGTTTCTCTTCTTCTGACAGAAGCTCTGGTGCTTTCCAAAGTGGCAGATACCGTTCCCTCCCGGAAAGAG
>WFPN01000315.1 GCA_015487535.1 Aquificaceae bacterium | reverse complement strand
CCTCTATGGCCTTCTCGACTATGAGCTTAAGGATCTCCTTGTTTTTATCGAAGTAATCGGTCAGGTACTCATAGACTATCGAGTCCACTATTGTCTTCACGTTCTGGTTCCCCAGTTTGGTCTTTGTCTGGCCCTCGAACTGAGGCTCTGGGACCTTACAGGAAATGACTGCCACGAGACCCTCCCTTATATCCTCCCCGGAGAACATAGTTTTCAGCTCCTTCGATAGCTTGAGACCTTCGGATAGACGCATGACGGCCTTAGTGAGCCCGCTCCGGAAGCCCGTAACGTGGGTCCCGCCTTCTACGGTCTTTACGTTGTTTACGAAGCTATCTATGACCTCCTTGTAGTCCCTCACGTACCTAAAGGCTATGTCCACTATAACCCCTTCCCTCTCACCCTTTATCCTGATTATGTCCCTAAAGAGGGGCTCCTTTCCCTGGGAGAGGTACTCCACGAGCTCCTCCACCCCCCTCTCGAACCTGTAAACTATCTCCTTGTCCGTTCTCTCGTCTTTCAGATAGAAGGTTACCTCAGGGTTAAGGTAGGCGAGCTCCCTTATCCTCTTCTCAACTATGTCGAACTTTATCTTCGTGGTCTCGAAAATATCAGGATCGGGCTTGAAGGTTACCCTAGTCCCCCTCTTGGTAGTTTCCCCCACGATCTTTAGGTCGTAAACGGGCTCTCCCCTCCTGTACTCCTGTCTATATATCTTCCCGTCCCTATATACCTCGACCACGAGCCATTCGGAAAGGGCGTTCACAACCGAGGCCCCAACCCCATGGAGACCCCCGGAGTACGCGTACGCCTTCTTCTCGAACTTTCCTCCCGCCCCGAGCATGGTAAAGACCATCTCAACAGCCGGCCTTCCCGTCTCGGGGTGTATATCCACGGGGATGCCTCTGCCGTCGTCCTCAACGGTGACCGAGCCGTCAGAGTGGATTACCACCGATATATGGCGGGCGTAACCCGCCATCGCTTCGTCCACCGCGTTGTCGAGAATCTCCCATATAAGATGGTGGAGGCCCCTCTCCCCTATGTCCCCTATGTACATGGCGGGCCTGAGACGGACGTGCTCGAGCCCGCTGACAGCTTTTATATCTTCGGCTTTGTAATCCTCGTTTAATCTGTGGATTTCTTCTGGTTTTTTCATAAGTATATTATAACCTGTAGTAAATGTACCTGCCACAGCTGGGACATATCTCCACGCTATCCTCCTTTATCAGCTTTGAAAACAAAACATCCGGGACCTTAATCCCACATCCTTCACACACCCCCTCCTCAATACACACAACTACCTTGTTTCCAAACCTCTTTTTAGCCTCTTCGTAAAATTTTAAAATCCCCTCTTCTACCTTACTTTCCCTTATTTCCCTCTCCTTCTTCAAGTTTTCTAGCTTCCTAATGGCTGTTTTTTCTTCTAAATCAAGATCGTTAAGCTCCTCTTCTATTTCTTTAATTCTCTTTTCTATCTTGGGTTCTTCCTCTTTGATCTTATCTTCTAACTCCTTAAGCTCCTCCTCAAGTTCGTCTAACTCGTAGGATTTCTTCAGTATGTTGTCCTCGTGCTTGGACTTCTCCCTCAGCAGCGTCTTGTACTCTATATCCTTCTTGACCATAGTCATCTTCTTCTCTGTTCTTTCGAGCATCTCCTCCTCCCTCTCTATCTCCTCCCTGAGCTCTTTCCTCTTTGAGAGGAGGTATTCCTTCTTTGTTCTTAACTCCTCGAGCTCCTGCCTAAGCATGGAGAGTTCCTCTTCGAAATCTTTTCTCTCCCTCTCTATGTTCTTTAACCTTCTCTCTAAGCGGTCTATCTCCTCGTCTATCTCTTGAAGATCTAATAGGGGCTTTATATCCTCTTTCCTCATAGCTTTATTTTACGTCCGAGTACTCGAGGAGTCTTATCTCGAACACATCGCCTTCTCTTGTCTTTTTGTAAAGGTATATGGGAAGGGATGCGGAAGGAGAAGCGCAGAGCCTGAAGGAGACCTCTCCCTTCTCGACTATCTCAACCATCCTCCCCTTGAGGTTCCCCGCCTTGCACACTTTTACTGTCCTGAGCGTGTCGTCGTCGATCTTCTTTCTCCCAAGGCTCCAGTCTATAGGTTTCGATGTCAAAACTTTAACGAGACCCCTCGATAGGATGGTTCTTCCCAGGGGAACGAGCCAGGGGTAATCGAAGTACATCCTCATCAGGACGAAGCCCGAGAGTTCGTACGCGTCTTTAACCCTCGCAGAAATGGATCCACTCCACCTCTTGTAAGCCCCCTTTATGGAAACCTTAAAGGAGGATCCTTCTTTCCTTATGGTTATCTCGTAACCACCGGAGGCAGGCTTACTCCTAAAGGTTTCCCTATACTCGTAGATGTACCTCTCGTAGGGCTTGAACTTGTAAGGCCCCCATAAGAAGGGTTGGGAGAAGGCTATGACACTCGTAAGCGTTATTAATCTTATAGCTTTCATCTGGTGGGCGCGGGAGGACTCGAACCCCCAACCGGGCGGTTATGAGCCGCCCGCTCTGCCAATTGAGCTACGCGCCCTGCAAGTGTAATATTATAGATCTTCAGGAATTAAGAGGCAACCTCCTCTTTAACCCCAAATATCTCCCTGTAAAGCTTAGAGTCTATCCTCCTTACCCTGTGCCTCTCCTTGGGAACCTCCTCTACCTCAACGAAGTAGAGGCAGTTAGTTACGCACTTGGAGACGCAGGAGGGAAGGAGACCCTTTTCGACCCTCTTGTAACAGTAATCGCACTTCTCAACCTTCATGGTGGCCGGGTTGAAACTTATGGCCCCATAGGGGCAGGCTATTATGCAGGCCTTACAACCTATGCATAGGAGCTCTTCTAAATAGACTATTCCGTCCTTTTCCCTCTTCCTCATCGCCGAGGTGGGGCAGGCCATAACGCAGGGAGCAGGGTCGCAGTGAAAGCAGTTCATGGGGAGGAAGAAGGCATCCGGCTCTTCGTAGAAACCCTCAACCCTAAAGACCTTCATGGGTCTTATGCCGAACTTCTCAAGGCCCTTTTCCTGAACACAGGCTACCTCGCATGAGAGACAGCCTATACACCTGTCGAGGTCTATGAGCATAACCGGTCTTTTCATCTCGCGATCAACCTGTCTATGAGTATGAGGATGAATATAAGGATCATGGGGGATATGTCTATGCCCCCCATGTGAGGTAGGACCTGTCTTATAGGTCTTAGCATGGGCTCGACTATCCTGTCGAGGAGCTCGTAAAGCTTGCTCTCCCTTATCTGGGGTATCCAGGAGCCTAGGGCGTGGATGAAGACGAGTATTATAAGGAGCTCTATAAGGATATGAAGGAGCTTGGGGAGCATCACTCAACCCATTCTATTATCGCGAGCTCCGCTCCGTCTCCTTTTCTGCGGTTGGGGAGCTTCACTATCCTCGTGTAACCTCCGTTCCTCCCCTCAAAACGGGGGGCTATATCTTCGAAGAGCTTCTTAACCACGTGCCTGTCGGGCAGAAGTTCGAGGGCCCTCCTCCTGGAGGCGAGATCCCCCTTCTTGCCGAGGGTAACCAGCTTCTCCACGAAGCTCCTCAGGGCCTTAGCCCTCTCGACTGTCGTCTCTATCCTCTCCTCAAGGATCAGAGCCCTTGCAAGGCTCCTGTAGAGGGCGAGCCTCTGCTCTTTTGTCCTGTCAAACTTCTTCTTCTTTACCTTGTGCCTCATCTCTCCTCACCTCTTGCTCTCTATGTTAAGTCCGAGCTGAAGTCCCATCTGCTTGAGGGCTTCCTTTATCTCCGCGAGGGCCTTCCTTCCTATGTTCTTGGTGCT
>WFPN01000314.1 GCA_015487535.1 Aquificaceae bacterium | reverse complement strand
CTATACTAAGCAGGAGCTTGAGGGGAAAATGCTCGTGGCGGGTTTTACTATGCTACTCGATTGCGACCGGCAGGGAAGGTGCAAACCCAAGATAGAACCCACCAACGAGAGAAGAAAAGTAGGTAGGTGGAACGCGAGGAAGACTATCATCAGGGTGAACGTTATGGGGCGTGACGTCCCGACTTACTACTGGTTTACTAAGGACAGCAAACTCCTGGTGGAAGCTGACAGGATAAGCATGAAGAACATACTCAAGGCTATCGGGAACGATCCCAAGATCTCCCCATTCCTGGGGGGTGCGAGAAAGGCCTTCGAGGAGATAAAGAAGAAATACGGAGCTGTTGTGATGAGTGAGACACCTATTATGGGTAGCACTACCGTCGAGGTGGTCAAATCTGTGAAAAGGGTAAACCTTCCCAAGAGCTTCTTCGAGGTTTCCAAGGGCTACAGCGAGTTTAGAGCCCCTTATGGGAATTACAACATGGACATGTACAGACGGAGATGATAGCTATTTTACTCATCCTCACTTCCCTCGCCTTTTCCCAGACTCTTTACAACGGACTCGTGAACTACAGAGGACAGGTTATAGACTGTGGACACATCTTGGGAAGGTACGCCCACGGGGGCGTTCCCTCGAGGAAAGAGGACGAGAGGGTGAAGCTCTGTTGCTCCGCTCTCCGTGAGATTTTGAAAAATGAGGGAGTAAACACTTTGCTAATGGCCCATCTGAACATATGCAGACAGCTCGGAAGATGAGACTAAATTTAGTTAAAATCTTCCTGAACCGGAGGAAAAGGGCATGAGGACGATTTCTATAGATTACATAAAGGATAAGGTCATAAACGGAGAGAGGATAACGCCGGAGGAAGCTCTGGAGCTGTACAGGAACTCCGACATCACAACCTTAGGCATGCTGGCGAATCTGGTGAGGAAGAGAAAGCATCCCGACAACGTGGTAACCTTCGTGATAGACAGGAACGTGAACTACACCAACGTCTGCATAGCGGGGTGTAAGTTCTGCGCCTTTTACCGCAGGAAGAGCGACCCCGACGCTTACACCCTCGAGCTCGACACTATCCTCAACAAGGTGCAGGAACTCGTGGACTGGGGCGGGACCACCCTCCTGATGCAGGGGGGGATAAATCCGGATCTTCCCCTCAGCTTCTACGAGGAGATGATCTCAGCAATAAGGGAGAAGTTCCCACAGGTTCAGATCCACTGCTTCTCCGCTCCCGAGATAGTGTATCTTTCCAAACTCGAAAAGATCCCCATCAGGGAGGTTCTCAAAAGGCTCAAGGAGGCGGGTCTCATGTCCGTTCCGGGAGGCGGAGCAGAGATACTCTCGCAGGAGGTTAGGGACAAGGTCTCGCCGGGTAAGTGCTCGGTCGAGGAGTGGGAGGAGGTCCACAGGACGTCCCACGAGCTCGGGATGACTACAACTGCGACGATGATGTTCGGACACCTCGAGAGCATCGAGCACATAATCGAGCATTTTGAAAGGGTCCGCAGAATTCAGGACGAAACGGGAGGCTTCACAGCCTTCATACCCTGGACATTCCAGAGGGGAAACACCGAGCTCGACTTCGTGGAGCCCGCGGGAAGCGTTTATTACCTTAAGGTTCTCGCCCTTTCGAGAATTTACCTTGATAACTTCAAGAACGTCCAGAGCTCTCATGTAACCCAGACGATGCCCGTGGGCATGATAGGACTTCACTTCGGGGCCAACGATCTTGGCTCGGTGATGATCGAGGAGAACGTCATATCCTCCACAGACTTCAAGGTGAGCATACCAAAGGTGGGAGACATGGTCCAGGCTATAAGAGACGCGGGCTTTATCCCTGCCCAGAGGGATACCTACTACAGGATAGTTAGAAGGTTCGACTGAGGATGGCAGCTAGGCTTTCTTCGGGAGGGATTTTGTTATTTTCGGCCCTCGGTCTCTTGTTTGCACAGCCCCGGCAGGTTCCCTTCGACAGGGTCGTTTTCATGACCAACTTCGGCGGAGTTTTCCAGTACAGCATCTCTTCCGTTCAGTACTACGTCCCGGCCATACGCCTTGAGCTTCGTATCGGGCACAGCCTGGGCCTGAGGCTGGAGGAGATAAGGAGAGGCTGCACCGCGAGCGTTGAGGGAGATCCCACCGACAGGGACGGGGACGGCTTCCCCGTGGGTGCTACGTACCACATAAGATGTAGGTTCCCGGCCCATGAGCTTGAGCTCGAAGGGAAGATAAGCGTAAGGGACAACAACGAGGGCGACCCAAGGAGCGGAGGGGATCTGTGCACGGGGGTGTTCACACCGGCCGGGTGCTCCAGAGAACCTTTAAAGAGCAGAGGATACGACTACTACGCCCTCGACATAGACTCCGAGTACGCTCCCGCCACGAACAGGTACATCTTCAAGAGATACTACTGGATGGTTTACGGCCACTCCTGTGAGGCCAAGGATCTCTCCTTTGCCCCTAAGGGACCTTTAAACCCCTGGGAGTGGGACAGGGGAGTCTGGAACGGGACACTGAGATGCCGCGCCATTCCATCTTACAAATACCTCTTCGAGGTCAAAAACTGGGAGTCCGGTATGTGCCCGGACGCGAACACCCCTGCCAGGGGGATTATAAAGATAAGGGCTAGCTGCTTTAACGCTCCTTCTGAAGAGTTCAGCGTTACCGTCAGTTATACTTCCTGCGGTCACGGGAGGGCCGTGGGGACCAACTGCGGAGGTTTCCCGATAGATACCTCCTTCTGAGGTGAAAATTCCCTTAACACATTCGCTCTCAGGCTCAGACTAAGAATGTAGAGCAATTTGGAGGTGAATGCCATGAAGGGGAGAGTTCTGCTTTTATCATCTGTATCGATAGTTTTTGTTGGATGTGGAGGAGGTGCTAATGCACCTTCTGGACTCTCAGATTGTAACCAAAGCGGATACGATATATACCTGGGATATTATGCGGAGAACCCTTCAACAAATCCTGAAGATCCAACAGCTGGGTTCTTGATAGCCTGCATACCCAGTTCTAATGGAAGCTTCAAATCCCAGTTTCTCTTTTCCTACTTAGGTTGTGCTGGAGGTGTGGACATAGGAACTGTAGATGGAAATCGGATAGGTAACAATCTGAGTGGTAATTGGAGTGGAACTGTTGATGGAATCAACATTGGCGGAAACTTTACAGGTAGTTGGGATGGAATAAAGTTTTCAGGTGCCTGGGATAATTCCAGTGGTAAGGTACATATACAGATAGGTTCCTGTGAGTATTACGTGGCTCCTGACGGCACATGGGTACTGTATGGATTAGATAGTGACGACGGTGGCTTAAATATACAGATAACTGGTTCTTCACCGACCATTTCTTGGAACAACAGCATATCTGGAGTTAACGGTTTTCTCGTGTCCGTGTATGATAAACAGTGTATGTATGACAAAATTTCACTTTCAGAATGTACCATGTGGAGCGTAGCGTGTGCAGGTACTATTAGTTCGCTAACGTACGGAACTACGCCGCTGGGATGTATGGATTTGTTCCCTTCTCAAACCCTGACTAGTAATGAAGATTATGTAGTCAGCATTACCGCTTACGGAAGCTCTCAATCTGACGTAAAGGCCTTTGCAAGTAAAACCTTTACAGCCCCTTAGTGCCTAGAGACTTTTTCTCCAAAAAACTCTAAAATAACCCCATGCTCTACCTACTCCTATCCCTCCTTCTGCTGCTCTCGTGTTCTCCAAAAAGCTTCAAACCGCTATCTACCGAGGGCTACAGCGTTCAAATAAAGACCCTTGAAACTAGAGACACCGGGCTCGACTACCTTCTCGTTCACAGAAAGAAAGGCTCCGGTTTCAAAAAAGCCCTCATACTCTTTCCGGGAGGGAACGGTATCTGCCACTTTGGAAAGCACCAGAGCTTCTGTCAGAAGAAGAGAAACTATCTGAACGGCGTGTGGGTAAGCAACAACTTCCTCGCAAGGAACGTTCTCCGGTTCGCCCGGAGGGGAGACCTGGTGGTCCTCGTTGATGTGCCCCAGGACATCAAAGAGCGGTTCACCGGCAGAAACTCCAAGATAGTTGCAAGCGCCTATAGGATCTCAGAAGAGCATTACGAGGACATCAAAAATCTTATCTCTAAGCTGAAGGACGCCTTCGGCGTGGAGGAGTTTTACCTGATAGGGACGAGCCGGGGAACCATCTCGGTCGCATACCTAACGGGCAGAATTCCGGAGGTAAGGGGAGCGGTCCTCACAGCCACCGTTGCATCGGACCCGCACTTTATGGATTACTGTCCTTCGGAAACGGATGACTTTCTGAGCTGTACCGGCTTTGAAAAAGCTAACAGGAGAGTCCTGTTCGTTCACCACAGGCTGGACGGATGTGTATCTTCGGGCTCCCCTCAGGCCAGGATGGTTTTCCAAAAGCTG
>WFPN01000313.1 GCA_015487535.1 Aquificaceae bacterium | reverse complement strand
TATTGGGAGGAACATCCGAGAGACTCACCGAGAGGGAGTGCCTTAAAGGTGAGCTCGGCATTATGCCGGCCAAGAAGCTCATAAACCTACTCCTTGCAAACGCTCACAGGCTCAAGAAGTACGGAGCGTGAGATGGAAGTTAAAGCCTTTTACTGGAAAGGAGACCATCTTCTCCTCTTAGACCAGAGGAAACTCCCTCACGAGGAAGTCTGGCTGGAGCTTAGGGACCACATGCAGGTTGCGGAGGCGATAAGAAATATGGCCGTGAGGGGAGCTCCCGCAATAGGATGTGTTGCCGCATACGGCTTCGTTCTCGGCCTTAGGGCCGGAGAGAGCCCGGAAAGGGTTTACGAGGTTTTGAAAAATACCAGACCCACCGCCTACAACCTCTTCTGGGCTCTGGACAGGATGATGTCCGCTCTGAACTCCGGGAAGGACCTGGAGCAAGAAGCAAAGCTGATAGAAAAAGAGGACTACGAGGCAAACAAGAGAATGGGGGAGCTCGGAAACGGGCTGATACCCAAGGGAGCAAAGATCCTGACCCACTGCAACACGGGGGCACTCGCAACCGCGGGTTGGGGTACAGCCCTGGGGGTCCTAAGGAGCGCACACTACTCGGGAAAGGATATCCAGGTCTGGGTTGACGAAACCAGACCATACCTTCAGGGGGCGAGGCTTACCGCCTGGGAGCTCCTCAAGGAGGGAATACCCCACAAGCTCATTACCGACTCCACCGCGGGTTTTCTTATGAAGAAAGGACTCGTGGATCTTGTGATAGTTGGGGCGGACAGGATAACCGCGAGGGGAGATGTTGCCAACAAGATAGGGACCTACACCCTCTCGGTACTTGCCAGAGAGCACGGCGTTCCCTTCTACGTCGCCGCCCCTTCATCTACCTTCGACCTATCTATCAGAAATGGCGAGGACATTCCCATAGAGGAGAGGAGTGCAGGGGAGCTCAAGAACTGTCTCGGCTCTCCTATAGCTCCTGAGAACTCGCCCGCACTGCACTTAGCCTTCGATGTGACCCCTGCAGAGAACATAACAGCCATAATCACCGAGAAAGGGGTGATAAGTCCAGTCAGCGAGGAGAAGATCAAGGAATGCCTCTCCTGAGTCTCAGGATGAGGGCCTCCCTTAAGGGGAGGCACGTCTCCGGCGCGGAGAGGATAATCTCTGAGGAGGATATACCTTCTACTCTATGCGAGCTTCTGAGAAGACCCGGCGAGCACGACTTTATGAAACTGACGCTCGAGAGGCTGGAGGAGATCGAAAAGCTCGAATTTAACATGCCCATCAGCTCCTACGAGTTCAGGAGCGTTGAAGAGGGCAGAGATTTTGCCCTGAAAGAGCTGGTGCTCTCCGGAGTTCCAGAGGACGTTGCGAAAAAGGGTTTAGACCTCCTTTCCATGGGAGCTAACCCCAAGGGTGGAAACATGAGGGGGGCTGTCCTCTTGGATGTGGAAACGGGGGATAGATTGGAGCCGGACCTGGAGAGGGGTGTGAGGACGGTCAGGGTGGACTGGAAGGACCGCTCCGCGGTAAAGAGTGAGCTTTTAAAGAGAGGTTTTACGGAAAGGACCCTGGACGCTCTCGCCATAGCCTTTAAGAACATCTGCTGTGGTGTGCTGGCGGAACTGTGCTGGAGCGATGATCCTAACTACCTTACAGGTTACGTTTCCTCGAGAGAACTCGGGTACGTGAGGATAACCCCTCTTAAAGAGAGGGGAGATCCCCTGGGTGGTCGAATATACTTTATCAGGAGAGAAGGGGTAGGGGAGCTCATAAGATGCTTGGAAAGAAGGGCGGTCTTGATAAGCTCGTTGCCACAGCTCTCGTAGTTATCCTGAGCCCCCTGGTCTTCTTCGGCATACCGACCCGGATAGCTTTCAACGAGTGGTTCATAGACTGGGAGTACTCTAAGGCGAATTTCCCTAAAGACAGGTACGGACTTCCCGACGATTACAGGAAGTATCTGGCCAAGCTGGGACTCAAAGCTGTTCTATCGGACGAGGGTATGGAGGAGTTTAAGAGAGCCAGACTTCCCGACGGCAGGCCGGCCTTCAACCGAAGGGAGATAAAGCACATGGAGGACGTCAAAAACTTCCTCTCTAGATTTTTCCCCCTGGTTTACATATCCGTTGCCGTCTCCGCTTTAGCACTGATTTATCTAAGGGATCTGAGGCTTGTAGGCAAGGCCCTTATAGCGGCCTCCCTGTTCTCCCTGCTCCTTACTACCGCGTCAGCGGTCTTCTCGCTCACGAACTACGATCTAGCCTTCGAGCTGTTCCACAACTACGTTTTCGATCCCTACTCGTGGAAGTTCAAGTACACCGACACCCTCTTGAGAATATACCCGATGAAGTTCTGGTACGATGGGACCATATTCGTCGTTGCCTTCGCCGGAGCTCTGTGCCTGTTATCTCTACTGTTGGGAATTATCTTGGTCAGATATAAGAGATCGTCTTCAGATAGGACTTTATCTGCTGTGGATCGGCCGTGAGCTCAGCTACAGTCCTCTTCTCCTCGCCTTCCCCTTCACTGTCCTTGAT
>WFPN01000312.1 GCA_015487535.1 Aquificaceae bacterium | reverse complement strand
ACCTATGGAGACACCCATACCCAGACCTTTTTTCTCAGGGGGCAGCTCTGAGGCAACAAGCCTGTTGTAGGAGGGAAAGGCGGCAGCTTCCCCAACACCGACCAGGAACCTGACCAGGGCGGTTAAAGCCAGGAGATCAAGACCCAAAGTCGTCGATATCTCTCCAACAGCCCCCGTCAGCCCTGTAAATAAAGACCACCAGAGGAGCGCTACGAAGAGGGTTAGCTTTCCGCCGAACCTGTCCGCCAAAGCACCACCGGGTATCTGGAAGAGGGCGTACCCGAGCACGAACGCCGAGAAGAGGATTCCCATCCTCACCTGGTCTATCCCGAACTCTTCCATCATCCCCTTCCCGGCAACGGCTATGTTTATCCTGTCCACGTAAGATACGGCACTTATCAGGAAGAGAAGAAGTAAGAGCCTTACCATGGGATCAGAGTATAAGCATACCGTCCCCGTAGCTGTAAAACCTGTACTTTTTAAGGACCGCTTCGCGGTAAGCTCTAAGAACAAAATCCCTACCCCCGAAGGCACAGACCAAGAACAGGAGTGAGGACCTCGGAAGATGGAAGTTGGTGATCAGGACGTCCACCACCCTGAACTCAAATCCTGGGTATATGTACAGGTCAGTCCAGCCCTCGTAGGACTTGAAAGGGTTCGTCTCCAGGGCTCTGACCACGGTAGTGCCCACGGCAACAACCCTCCTGCCCCTTTCCTTGGTTTTCATGATCAATTCAACGGTCTCCTCCGGGACTTTTACGTACTCCGGTTCAACGTAGTGTTCTTCCACCTTATCCGCCTTAACGGGTTTGAAGGTCCCGTAGGACACGTGGAGGGTAACGAAGGCCCTCTTTATACCCTTATCCTCCAGCTTTTGCAATAGCTCCTCCGAGAAGTGGAGCGAGGCTGTGGGCGCTGCCACCGCCCCCTCCTCCCTTGCGAATACCGTCTGGTAGTACCTCCTGTCTATCTCCTCCTCTTCCCTTTTCAGGTACGGAGGAATGGGTATGTGGCCGTACCTGTCTATTAGCTTTAGGGGATCGTCTCCGATGAGCCTGACGAGAAACTTACCCTCCTCTATGTGCTCTAGGATCTCAACCTCAAAGTCTGGAGCTACCTCTACCTTAAGCCCCTTCCTTATCTTCTTCCCTCCCACGAGAGCCTTCCAGAGGTCCGGCTTCACGTAATCGGTCAGGACGACCTCCACCTTGCCACCGGTGGGCTTTCTACCATAGAGCCTAGCAGGTATTACCTTGGTATCGTTAAATACTAGAAGGTCTCCCTCTTCAAGGTAATCTGGGAGATTCCAGAAGGTATCGTGCTTTATGCTCTGGGACCTCCTCTCCAGGACCATCAGCCTGGCGTTGTGCCTTGGAACGATCGGATACTTGGCTATCAGCTCTTCGGGAAGCTCGTAATCGAACTCTTCAACCTTCATCGGTGAGGGACGAACACCACGGGAATTTTAACAACTCCCTTCTGGAGTTTTTTCAATATAACGGTGTACTCGTCGTCTTCAAGGATCTCTTTTATGTCTTTTTTTCTTATGTGGAGGAAAACCATCCTTATGTCTTCCCTCTTTGCGAGGAACGTCTCTATCGCCATATCCGGGCTTCCGGTGAAGGTCTTTATCTCGTAAGGAATGCCCCCACTTATCTCCTTTATCCTGTCTTCTATCTCCTTTTTCGCTTCCTCCCCATCTTTATCTGGGGGTATCAGGTATATTACGAGGAGCTTTTTTATATCCTTTATGTTGTCCCTTGCGTAAGTTGCCAGGTGTTCTAATTCCTCTTTTTTCCTTCCTATAACCGTTACACCCATTCCAAAACCCTCCGATATAATCTTAATACAAACCCCACGGAGGAACGCTATGACAGAAGCTCATGAGATAGGGGGACTCCTTCAGGCTTTTCACATCCAGATAGCTCAGGAGGGACTTCAGAAACTTGCCCTCGGTATCTTCATCCTCGTTTACGTAATGATAGTTCTGGAAAAGTACTTCCACAGGACTGTGGCGGCCCTGTTAGGAGCGGCGGTGATAATGGTCCTCGGTGTTATCTCGCCTCGGGACGCGTGGAACTCGATCGACTACAACACGATTTTTCTCCTCTTCGGTATGATGAACATAGTCACGGTTCTTGCCCACAGCGGTTTCTTCAACCTCCTTGCGGTAAAAGCCCTCAAGGTAACGGGTACCAACCCTTTCAGGATACTCCTTACCTTTACAATCCTTACCGCTGTGTTTTCGGCATTCTTAGACAACGTCACCACCGTCCTGTTCATGACACCGATAATAATCAGGATAGCTAAGGTCCTCGACCTTCCGCCCGTGCCTTACGTCATAGCCTTGGTACTCGCCTCCAACACCGGGGGAACCACCACCCTGATAGGTGATCCGCCGAACATAATAATCGGTAGCATAGCCAAAAAGAGCTTCAACGACTTCCTAGTTCACGTGGCACCCCACGCCATAATAGGGTTCGTAGTTGGTCTTGTTGTGAACTTGCTTTACCTGAAGTTCAGGGGTCTGATGAAGGCGGGGAGGGAGAACATAGACCTCAAAGAGTTCGAGGCTCTACAGTCGGAGGAGGTCTATCCTGATCTTATGAGGAAGGGGGTGATAACCTTCGTTGGGACTATAGTCCTCTTTATACTCGGTCACACGCTCCATATAGAGCCGGGGATAATAGCCCTCTTTACATCAACACTCCTGATGATGTGGTCGGGTCTGTCCCCAGCCTATGTTCTCGAGAAGGTGGAGTGGACCACGCTGCTGTTCTTCGTAGGGCTGTTTATAGTGGTAGGTTCACTCGAGCACACGGGTGTGTTTACGGAAGCGGCCAACTACCTCACGGGGCTGATGGGAACGGACGTGAGCAAGGGTATATGGATAATAGGGGTGTCCTCAGCTGTCATCTCAGGTTTCGTGGACAACATACCCTTCACCATGTCCATGGCCTTCGTTCTAAAGAACATGGCTCAGCACATAACCGGGGATTTCGACGCCCTCTGGTGGTCCCTCTCCCTGGGTGCTTGCCTTGGAGGGAACTTTACCATAATAGGAGCCTCCGCCAACATCGTTGCGACCGCTCTGGCGGAGAAGGAGGGCTACCACATATCCTTCCTTACCTTCATGAAGTACGGAACTCCGGTGGCTATCCTATCTACAGGCGTTGCCCTTCTGAGCTTGTATCTGCTCAGGTTCTGACGTTTAGCTTGAGCAGTATGGGAGCGAGGAGCGTTGTGACCGCCACCACGAACACGACGACGGCGTAGCCCACCTCGTCTATGGCCCCGAAGCTCCTCCCGAACTCGGCGAATATAAGTCCCACCTCTCCCCTGGGCATCATGGAAAGACCTATGTTTATCCTGTCTCTAAAGCTAAGGGGTATCAGGAGCCCGGAGACCACCTTACCCAGGATAGCCACCACTATCAGCGAGAGGGAGAGGAGCCAGAACTGGGCCGAGCTAAAGTCTATGGCCTTGAAATTCAGCGCAAGGCCCACCGAAACGAAGAATATGGGGGACACAACCCATACGAGTGAGCGTATGTTCTCCTCAACGCTGTGAACCACCTTCTCGTCGAGTTTCAAGAACGCCATGAAGGGAACCACGAAACGCCTCGAGAGCGCAAGGCCGGCAGTGAAGGCACCAAGGATCTCGGGAGAGCCTACCCTGTAGGCACCGTAGCCTGTAAAAAGGACCAAGGAGAGGATCACGGGAGGGATAACATCGAGATCCTGAAGTCTGTAAACCACGAAGTATATGAGCTTTGCAGCGAGCCTCGCCACGAAGGGTGCAACCAGGAAGAATATCGCTATGTCCATCATAAGGCCTGCAGTTGCGCTCCAGTTCACCTGTCCGCTCTTGGAGAACTCGTAAAGGGCGGCCAGGATTACAACACCCAGAACGTCGTCTATAACCGCGGCACCAAGAACTATCTGGGCGAACTTCGCCTTCCTCTTTCCAAGGTCGGAGAGGACCTTGACGGTTATCCCTATGCTCGTGGCAGTTAAGGCTCCTCCTATGAACAGTGAGCTGAGCATAGACATACCGAAGACGTAGTGGGAGATAATGAACCCGCCTGCGAAGGGAAGAGCTGCCCCTATGAAGGCCACCAGGAGAGAAGAGAGACCGACCCTGACGAGGAGGTTTATGTCCGCCTCGAGCCCTACCTCGAAGAGGAGAAGTATAACACCAAGCTCGGCCAGGACCTTTATCGCCTCGCTCAGAGGGACCAACCCCAGCAAGCTCTGACCCAACACCACACCTGCCAGGACCTCGCCCAGGACGGGAGGCATACCGAGGCGCTTAAAGATAGTTCCGAAGAGCTTGCCCGAGATGAGGATTATAGCTATGTGGAGAAATAGTGTATGTACATCAACCCCTGTAGCTCCCTCCGCACCAGCGACCGCAGCCATATTGAGGCCCTATTTTAACAGAAAGTTCAGAGAGGTTCAGGTTTGCCGAGCAGGTAACCTTGCCCGTACCTCACGCCCACATCCCTCAGCTTCTTGAGTATCTCTTCGTTCTCCACGTACTCCGCTATCACCCTCACGCCTACCTCTCTGCAGAACTCGGAAACCATCTTTACGAGGAGGTAAGAGGTCCTGTTCTTATCAACGTCCTTAACTATACTCCCATCGATCTTCAGGTAGTCTATGCGCATCTGGGTTATGTTCACCAGGTTCGAGTAACCCGCACCGAAGTCGTCTATACATATCCTGAACCCGAGCCTTCTCAGGCTGTCGATGGTCATCCTTACCTTGTCGAAGGAGGGTATGCCCTCCACCTCGGTTATCTCTAAAAGCATCCTCCTCCTGACATCCGGTTCCAACGAGACGAGGAGCCCCACCACGTTCTCATCGGTCATGTCCGTTGGCAGTAGGTTTATGCTCACCCTCAGATCCTCCCTCTCCTTCAGCAGCCTTCTGTTTATCTCTATTATCTCCTTTACGAACCTCGTGTAAACGAAGGTCCCTTTTATGTCCTCGAGGAAAAGACCCGGTGGAAGAACGTTGCCGTTCTGGTCGAGTATCCTCGCCAGGGCCTCGTAGTGGATTACCTCTCCCTTTTCCAGGTCCACTATGGGCTGGTAGTGACACACGATCCTACCGCTGCTTAGGGCTTCCATCACCTCGGTTGCCGATAGCCTCTTCTGCCTCTCCTCAACGGCCTCGTCGTAGGCCTCCACCCTGTCCTTGCCTAGCCTTTTTGCCCTGTAAAGGGCAGAGTCCGCGCCCCTTATAGCCTCCTCGAGGGACCTGCTCCTCTCGGGCGACACGTTGGCCCCTATGGAGACCTTCACACGAACCTCGACGCTGTCAAACATGAAGGTTATGTTCTTCACCTTTTCCCTCACGGTCTCGAGAAACCTCAGGAACTCCACCTTGTCCTCGAACTTATCTTTTGGGAAGAGAACGAGGAACTCCTCCCCTGCGTACCTCACTATCAGGCTCCCCTCCGGGACCGTGCTCCTGAGAACTGTAGCGAGCTCCCTGAGGACAAGGTCTCCCACCTCCTCACCATAAGTTGTGTTCACCTTCCTGAAGTCATCGACGTCTATGAGCGCCAGATAATAGCTCTTGAGGTCCAGAGTGAAGTTCTCCGAGTCGAGGTAAGCCTTGTTGTAGAGTCCAGTCAGTTGGTCTCTGTAAAGTTCTTTTTCGAGCCTCTTCTTCCTCTGATACTGGTAGATGTTCAAGATCAGCAGAAGAACGGAGGCGATAGCCACGCTACTCGTGGCGTTCCTCACTACGCCGAGGGTTCCTCTCAGCTCCTGTATCCTTTCCACCGAGAAGTCCGCGGCCAGCAGGGCCTTCACCCTTCCCCTTTGAACTATGGGCATTATGTAGGTGGCGCCAACCCTGTTCAGGCCTTCCTGGAGTATGACGACCTCCTTACCCTTCCTGAGGGCCTCGAGCCACTTCTCCTCCCTGAATACATCGAACTTCTCCCCGAGCTCTGCCTTATCCTCCTTCGATCCGTCAGCCAGGAACCTGAACTTTCCGTCCTCGTCCCTGTAAACTATGTAAACGTACCTTATCTCCTGCGTGACCATCATGGAAAGGGCTCTCTCCACCTCCCTTCTCAGCTGATCGTTATGGAAGAGGGCTATCACCACGTCCTCGTCACCGACCTTCGTGAGCAGATCTTCAACGATATTTCTGAACATGCTGCCCACTATTGACACCACCTCGGAGATTATCCGATCTTCTACCCTGCGCTCTATCTTCTCCGAGGCGAGGTAAACCACCATAGAAGATCCAACGAAGGCGAGAGCGAGGAACATTAGAGGTAGGTTGAACCTCGCGTCCCCTATCCTCACAGCCCCCCTCCTGACCTTAGGGATAGGCCTCTGAAGCTCTCCATATACCTGTTGTACTCGGGCGGCAGGTAGAGTTTTCTCTCCTCGAGCCTCTCCCTTATGAGGAGGATATTGGGCCTTCCCTTCTTCCAGTAGAAGGCTCCCACGCAACTTTCGAATTTGAACACGTCCTCCCTCCTGAGTGAGAAGAGGGGCTTATCACCACACACCTCGGGGAGCCCTCCCTTCAACCTTCCCGCCAGGAGGACTAGGTCCGCGTCCTCACAGCTCCCCACCTGATCTATCTTCTCTGAGAACCTCCTCAACCTTTTGGAAACCGTACGTTCCTTGTCTCCGAGTATGAGAACCCTTACCCTTTCCTTACCGAGCAGGTCGGTGAATATCTTCTCAAGGATCCTCGCCTCGAGTTCCTCCGGGCTTTTCCCTCCCACGGGAGCCCCGAAGGCTAGCAGAGCAACAAGCAGTCCCAAAAGTACTTTTCGCATCAGAATACCCAATCCACAGACAGGTAGAGCGTCCTCTCCCTAACCGGGAAGCTCATAACGTCCCCCGTCTGGTATATGAGGTACGGCGTCTCGCTCGCCTTCCCGAGCAGGTTCTCCCCTTTCAGCTTAACGGAAAGGTCTCTCCAGATCCGGTAGGACACCCCGGCAGAAAGGTCGTAGCCATCACTGACCCTCTTTCCCCTGAAGGTGTAGCCGTTCCTGTAAACCAGTTCGGAAAACAGATCGAACCTCCTGATGGAAGCGAGAACCCTCACAAAACCTCCGAATGTGGGAGAGGTTTTTACATCCGGGTCTATGAAGCTGCTGACACCGGCGGACAGCTTCCCCCTCTCTGAGAAAAGGTAGTCTAGAGATAGGAAGACGGGCTTTGCCTCTATCGTCTTGTCCGAGTTGGTGAGAAGCCCCATGTTGTCGGGCACTATGGCCTTTTCTATCCTAATGTAACTTCCGCCGACCGATAGGTTGAGTCTGCCGTACTTTAGCATCCCCTCGATCGATACGGAGAAGGGAAGCTCTACAGGATCTAGGTCCCTTCCAGATATCTCTGTATCGTAGAAGTACGGAGGGATGTAGCTCTTAGATACGAAACCCTTTACCGAGAAGTTCTCGTTTATCACCGAGATGTAGCCGGCCCTAACTATGTACTCCAGGAAGTCTTCAAACCCACCGTTCCGGTAGTACTTGTCTATCTTGATACCTCCGATCAGGAGGTTCCTCTCGCTCAGTGAGAACTGGTCCTCGAGTATCAGTGAGTATATCTCCTGTCTGTTGAAGGGTACGGTGCTACCCACGTTCACAACGTCACCGTTGAGACGCGTGTAACGCCTCGAATCTATGTTCGAGTTGTAGAGCTTGTAGGAGACCGCCGTCAGGAGTTTGTTCTCCTTCGTCCTGAACTCCTTGGATAGGTAAAGGTCCACCTTGTTGAAGAAGGCGTTCTCGTAAAAGTCCTTCGGGTTCTTCAGCGGGTCCGGATCGAAGAACACGGGTATGAACAGACCGCTGGAGCTCTTCTCGTAATGCTTCCTCCTGTGGTTGTCTATGGAGAAAACGGCCTTCATGGATCTGTCCTTAGACAGGTAAGCAGTTAAAGAGAGGTATATGTCCTCCGCCTTCGTGTAACCCTCCTCGGCGACCCCGTCGAGAGCGAAGCCCATGAAGGGTTTTTTCTTAACGAAACCGTAGCCCAGCTCCAGCTTTGCCCTTTCGAAGTATAGCCCCAGGAAGGCGTACCTGTACAGTGCGTCCCTCGAGAGCTTCTGCCCTCCGAGTGTGTAGTCCTTCCTGTTATCGCTCCCGTCTGAGATCAGGAATATATAGGAGAAGCTGGAGCTTACCTCCTCCGCCGAGTAGAATACCCCTCCGTAGCCCTTTCTAGATGTAAGGCTCCCCCTTAGGGTTCTCGCATTCTCCTTGGCGGGCTCCTTCGTATAGACCTTGATTATGAAGGTCGCGGGCTCGTTTCCAAGTTCTATTGCGCCTACCCCGTGGTATATCTCTATATGCTCCACTATGTCTATCGGGAAGTTCTCCCACACTAGGAATGGGGATCCCGTGTGGAGGGATGAGAC
>WFPN01000311.1 GCA_015487535.1 Aquificaceae bacterium | reverse complement strand
CGTCTATCCAGTCCACTATCCTCTTTATCATCTCCCTACCTCCTTAGACGAGCTCCTTCACAAATCCCGGCTCACCTACGACCAGCTTGTTCCCTTCCCTCTTCTGCGGAGGAACGTAAAGGGGTCTTGGAGGAGGGCCTCCTATGTTATCTCCCCACGGCGTGTAGAGTCCCCCGTGACAAGGGCAGTGAAGGTAAGGAGCCTTTACCGCATCGCTACCTTCCGGTTTCCACAGGGGTATGCATCCGAGGTGGGTGCAAACACCAACGAGGGCGTAAGCGTCCTGTCCTTTGAGTAGATCGTAGTTTAGCTTTCCGGCGTTGTTCACGGAATCCTTCTTGACGTTGTACTTGTCCTCGGTAAGATCCTTGGGTACTCTGAGGACAAAGAGAGGCTTTCCTTTCCAGGATGTTACCCTTATTCCCAGCTCCGGTATCTTCGTAACGTCAACCTCCACCTTGGCTTCGGTTGTGGAGGCCGCGCTTGGTGCGAGGGTCTTCACTATGGGGTACAGAACTCCCAGAGCTCCTACGGCACCCATTCCGCCCAAGGCTACGCCCAAGAAATCCCTTCTTGAAGCTTCCATCCTTGCACCTCCTGACCCCACTATTTTATCACCGCCTATATGCCGATAATCATATAAAAAATTTCTAATACTCTTATGAATGCCTCTTATACTTACTTAACCAGAACACTCCCCTCGGACACGACCCTCCCCCGAAGTATCTTCCCCGTGTTCGCCGACCTTACCCTGACCACGTCTCCGAGGAAGCCGTTATCTAGGACCTCGCCGGTAAAGCTTATCTCGAGGTTCCCCTTCCTGAAGATCACGTTCACCTCCTCCCCCCTCCTCACGAGAGGCTCCCTCTTGAGGAAGCTCTTCTTTAAGATTTCACCTTTTGGTATTGGCCTCAGTGCCACGTAATTTACAAGCTCTTCCGGATTCTCTACGCCCTGTATGGGGCATCTCTTCATGTAGACACGCTCCAGAGCAACCTGCCAGGGATAGACCCTCTCTCCCCTCTCTATATCCTCGGCAGCCACGAGGACATCACATCTCCATCTCAGATCGAGCAGAACGCTTATCCTCCTTGCTCCCTTCTCCGTGAGAAGGTATATATGGACTGCCCCGCGGGGCGTGCCCTCTCTGACGGATATTTCTACCCTTTCTAACTTCTTGTACCGGATGGGCTCTCTCAGAATGATGGAGGCCGATTCTACCCTGACCCTGTTTCCGAACTCCTCCTTTACCTTCTCAAGTGCTATTTCCCTGGCCTTTTCTCTATCCAGAACTCCGCCGAAGGATATTAGGGATAAGAAAAGCAGCAGCTTAACGACGTAGGTTAGCGGCCTGGGAGAGCATCTCATCGGCAGCGGTTATTCCTTTCGTGTTGAACTCGTAAGCCCTCTGGGCTATTATCAAGTTTACCATCTCCTCCACGATATTAACGTTCGAGGACTCCAGATAGCCCTGAAGCAGTGTTCCTATACCCTGGTTCCCCGGGTTGTCTATCAGGGGATCTCCCGAAGCGTCCGTCTGCAGGTACAGGTTGTTCCCTATCCTCCTCAGGCCGGCCGGGTTTACGAACTTTGCGAGCTCTATCCTCCCTACCTCCTCTACGGTGGTGGCTCCCTGCCTTAATACGGTTACCGTCCCGTCGGCCGCTATCCCTATACTTATCGCATCGGGCGGTATGGTTATCTCGGGATCGAGTGGGTAGCCCTCGCTGTTCACTATCCTTCCGTCCCTGTCGAGCCTGAACTGTCCGTTCCTTGTGTAGGCTATCGTTCCGTCGGGGAGGATTACCTTAAAGAAGCCGTCCCCCTGTATAGCCACGTCCAGGGTGTTCCCAGTCTGGACTATGTTCCCCTGATTGAATATCCCGTAAGTGTCGGCCACGTAAGTTCCAAGACCGATCTGGAACCCCGAGGGGGAACGGGTAGTTGGAGAGGTCGGGGCTCCCGGCTCCCTGACGGTCTGATAGATCAGGTCCTGGAAGGTGGCCCTCATCTTCTTGAAACCTACAGTGTTCACGTTGGCCATGTTGTGAGATATGACGTCCAGGTTAGTCTGCTGGGCGGTCATACCGGATGCAGAGGTCCAGAGCGCTCTGAACATGTATCCACCTCCTTTCCAGAGTTTTATCGGCTAAAAGTTCCGGGTGTTTATAATTTCCTGAAGATGGAAAACATCAGATGGATAATCGGTAAGGTAAAACCTCACTTTCTCCTTCTCCTGCTGGCTATCTTGGGATCCCTTCTCCAGTCGGCAGGGGCAACCTCCATAACCCTCATCGTAAAGGGAGTGATCGACGATGTGTTCATACTCAAAGATCAGGAGAAGCTGGTGAGGACTATCCTGCTTCTGCTCGGCTCTGCCTTCCTTATGCAGGCGGGTTTCTTCGTGTCCAAGTATATGGTGAGCCTGGCCTCCGAGAAGGTTCTTAAGGAGATCAGGTTTGAGATCTTCGGAAAGCTCCTCTACGTTCCCTACACTTACTTCATAAAGCACCCGGCGGGGGATCTCATAAGCAGGATAGTGAGCGACGTGGAGAAGACGAGGCAGATACTCGTGGACCACATACCTACCCTCCTCAGGGAGCCGATAGTTGGCCTTGCCCTCGTGGGGGTTCTCCTATACAGGGACCCTCTGCTTACGGTGATCCTGGTGGTGGTGCTACCCGCCATGAGCTTTACGGTCAAGTACTTCGGAAGCAAGAAGGGAAAGCACCTCAGAAGAACCCAGGAGGGAACCGCTCAGCTTACCCAGGTTCTCTCCCAGACCTTACAGGGTATAGAGAACGTGAAGGTCTTCTCCGCCGAGAGTAAGCTCCTGGAAACCTTCAAGAGGTTCAACGAGAAGATATTCAGGTCCTCGGTCAAGGCGGAGCTTTACATAACCGGGAACACGGCCCTGAACTACATATTCGGCTACCTTGTAGTGGCCGGGGTTCTCTTCTACGGGGGCTTCAGGATAATTGAGGGGGGGCTCACACCGGGGGACTTCATATCCTACCTGACCGCACTCTTCATGGTTCAGCCGCCCATTCTGAACACCCAGAAGGCGCTGATGAACTTGAGGGGTAGCCTGCCGGTGGTGGAGAGG